>CANQKY010000044.1 GCA_947624575.1 uncultured Clostridia bacterium | reverse complement strand
TAATCAAAAGACCTACATACACGACAAATAATAATCTCTAAACAAAATTGATTAGTAGTTGTCGAGTGGGAATAATCTCACGCCCACAAAAAAGCCTTGGAAACAAAGAATTTATTACTGTTGTTGATCGACAACAATTACAAGTATTTGGGATGTGATTGTAATTATATTAAATACGGTACAGAAAGCTGCATATGAACTAATCCAGGCAGATGCAAGATTTCTTTATACACTAACTGTTATTCAACGAGATGCAAAGAATATCAGTAGTAACTATATTATGATGAGCCAACCGTATATTGGTCTGTTCACAGACGGCGCAGAACAATGGTGTAAAAAACTTGGATTAAACGCCCCTCAATTTACTAAAATAGAGAAAATATACTATACTGCTTTGCGCCAAAGCCATAAGCTATATGAACTATCATATTCAGATTACTTGTCGTCCTTGATAGTGAAGTTTCATGCAAGTGATAACCACTTCTTTAAGATTCGTAGCTTTCGTGAAAAGTTATTTGGCTATTACAATGTCGGTACTGACTTGTGTAATGGGCACTTCTGCGGAAACACGATTCTGTGTGCACTGTACACACCGATAGATATTTTTAATGATGAAAAAATTGGATTTTGGATTAGAGGAATTAGTGTGGTATCAGGAAAACTAGCAAGATTTTTTGGTTGTCAGAACTTTCCGCCGTATGATTTCGATGATCGTATTTCAGTAAAATACAAGGATTATCACTTTTACAAAAATTGCCCGATAAAAACGAAAACCGAATTTGGGTTTTTACTTTTTTCTATTCTATGTAGTATCAATTATGCGATTGAATTTATTGAAAACTATTTTATCAATGAGATTCCACAAAAGTTCAGATTTGCTTATCTTCAGTATTATTATCTCTGTGATTTTATCAAGGAATTAAACGCCGCAAATGGAACAACTTTTTACATCAATGAGTCTTTGAAAAACAGAGCATTTAGAAACTGCCTTGCACATTATGGCTTAGGTCAGTATGTTACTACAAACGAATTGATTGATGACGATATATTAAAAGGACTGACAAATAAAGCGTTTAATTTGGATTATTTTGACGCAAAAGATAAACTATATTTTTATCTTACCGAATTAACAAACCAAATTGAGGCGGAAATTTTTTCTTAACACATTGAAAAACATATGATTTTTATAATAATTTCTGCTGGCAACACTTTGGCAACAAAAAATCGGATAGCGCATGCTTTACCGATAATACGGATAATGTAGATATGCTCTGCTAAAACCTATAAACAAACTTGTTTAGAATGGGTTTCAAGGGAGCGAGTGGGAATGATTGCGAAAGCACGAAAATCCATATTAGAAACGCCCTTAGCTGTGGGTAACACGGCTAAGGGCGTTTTGTCGTTTGTTGCACACAGACATTTTACAAACGCAATCCCCTATCCCCGAGATTATTCCGAAACTGCTCTTACAGCTTAAAAATTCATAAAAAACTTTTTTATTCCATTTCAAAATTCTTCTTGACCCTCACCCGTACTTCAGGCTTATAATACCCACATAAGGTGCCTTATCCAGTATGTCAGGAGGGTGAGATCGTGAAAATCGGAGAATTTGCAAGGCTCTGTAAAACCCGCGTGTCGGTGCTGCGGCATTATGACAAGATGGGACTTTTGCGTCCTGTCTATGTGGATCGCTTTACCGAATACCGTTATTACGACAGGTCGCAGGCGGCGGCTTTTGACCGCATCAGCGAGTTGAAGTCGGCAGGACTCTCTCTTTCGGAGATCAAAATCGTGCTCTGTACGCCGGAAAATGCCGCCGAAATTTTTGCTCGACGGGAGGCAGAGCTGAAAAGAATGCTCCGCTGTCTTGCCGATCTCAAACGCAAAACAACAGGAGGTATGATTATGAAAACTTTCAAGCCGCTTTGGGAGGATACGGATATCAAGTTCGAGAACGACGAGAACGCTGTCGGAAAATGGCAGGTCATCACAAAGCGCCAGGACGGCAGACCGATCATCGGCGACATAAATGGCTATCTATACTTTTTGCCCGAAGGCAAGCCGTGGTGGTGTTTTTCGTGGACGAAGGGAAAGCTGATATTTTCAAATGCTGAAACTCGCTTTTCAAATGATTACCGAATGGAGGAAAGGCAAGACGGGCTTTATATGATTGTGAATTATAAGGAACAGGATTACCCGGAGAGCGGGAATACGATCAAAATTGAGCTTAAAAAGTGTGACAGCAAGCCATATACGCTTGCGGAGATTGCCGTCAAGGACGACATAAACAAGCCGTTTGCCGACGATCCGGCAATAATCGGAAGATGGAAGGCCTGCGGACTCTGCCGCGAAAAAGACGATTTCCCCTTAAACGCAGAGGAACAGGACTGTGCGCTTTTCTTTAAGAGCATAACATTTGAACCGGGCGGACACTGCTCCTCGGTTTATGGGGAGAAAACGGTCAGCGGCGATGAAAAGCAGACATGGACAAAAGGTTGTGTTCTGTGCAAATGGAACAGCACCTCCTGCGCCTATGAAATCAGGAGGTTGGCGAAAAAAGAGTACCTGTTCATCGAATGGAAGAGCGGAGATTATACGCTTGCAGGGCTGAAACCGGTGTACTATGTAATGGAAAGAGGATAAGCTGATACCCGATAGGAAGATCAGTGATCCAAAGGTTTTTTCTCAAAGCTATGGCGTATTGGATCGTTGTGTGGTATAATGTCTATAGCTATAAGTCTATCGCTATAAAACATGGACCGACCGATAAGCAACGGCATTCTGTCGGTTGGCGGGAGAAGCTATGACCGGACAAAAAAATTACAAAAAGACGCTGCTGGCGTGCTATCTCGGGTTTGTGACCCAGGCGATAGCCGCGAACTTCACGCCGCTTTTATTTTTGACCTTCAAAACCACCTATGGGATCGGGCTGGAAACGATCGCGCTGATTCCGTTTGTGTTTTATTTCACACAACTGCTGGTTGACTTTGCCGCCGCTAAATTTGTCGACCGGATCGGATATCGCGTCTGCGTGGTATCCTCCCAGATTCTGTCTGCGGTGGGACTTGCGGGCATGGCGGTTCTGCCGGAGCTGCTGCCCACTCCGTTTTGGGGGATTTTGCTCTCGGTCGTCCTCTATGCGATAGGCAGCGGACTCATTGAGGTGCTGGTCAGTCCCATTGTGGAAGCCTGTCCTTTTCCAAACAAAGCGGGCGTGATGAGCCTGCTCCACTCCTTTTACTGTTGGGGTGCGGTCGGCGTGATTTTGGGTTCCACGCTCTTTTTCTCGGTATGCGGTATCGCAAACTGGAGGGTCCTCACCCTGATCTGGGCAGTAGTGCCGCTCTATAACGCTTTCAACTTTCTCACCTGCCCGATTGAACGGCTGGTGAAAGACGGCGAGAGTATGCGTCCGAGGCAGCTGCTTCGGCTGCCGCTGTTTTGGCTGCTGATCCTGCTGATGGTATGCGCCGGCGCGTCCGAGGTGTCGATGGCGCAATGGGCGTCGGCATTTACCGAATCGGCACTGGGCGTCTCCAAAACAGTAGGTGATTTGGCGGGTCCCTGCCTGTTTGCGGTGTTTATGGGGCTGTCCCGCGTTTTGTACGGCAAAATGAGCGAAAGGCTGGACCTGGTTCGGACAATGACGGCCTGCGGAGCGCTATGTGTGATCTGCTATCTGACGGCGGCGCTTTCGGCTTTTCCGATTTTGGGGCTGGCAGGCTGCGCCCTGTGCGGCGTTGCGGTCGGCATCATGTGGCCCGGCTCGATCAGCATTTCCTCCCGTATCTGCCCGAAAGGCGGCACGGCGATGTTCGCATTTTTGGCTCTGGCGGGCGATCTGGGCGCGACCGTAAGTCCGGCGCTCGTCGGCGGCATCTCCGATCTGGCGGGCGGCAACCTGAAAACCGGACTGCTTTCCGCCGCCGCATTTCCGCTGATTCTTGTTTTCGTGCTGCTCACCCTGCGCCGACGGTTCTGATGACCACGAAATAAGAATACCGAACCGGCGGCAGAGAAGATTTACCCATTTTCCCTTGCGTCGAATGTCGGGTTATGTTACAATAGCAGTATCAGAAGGAAACGGGGGTATTCGAATGAAAAGGCTTTTTAACACGCCGAAAAAGGCGATCATCTCTACGCTTTGCATTGTGGCGGTGCTGGCGGTGGCAGTGCTTGTCTATTTGAGCCGCGGGCTGATCGGTCCGACCGCGGCGCGGGACGCCGCGCTGGCGGACGCGGGTATCGCCGCTTCCGATATATCCGCCCTGCAGGTCGGGCTGGATCACGAAAACGGCACGCTTTGCTATGAGGTGGAGTTTTACAGCGGCGGTCAGGAATTTGACTACCGGATCCACGCGAAAAACGGCGAGGTGCTGAAGCGCGAGATCAGCGGTGATCCTCCGCCCTCCGCACCGAGCGCCGTATCGCAGGCAAACTCCGATCCAAGCGAGGCGATAAGCGGTGAGCTCATCGACGCGGACGCGGCAATGGCAATCGTTCTGGTCGAGGTCGGCGTGAGCGAGGCAGATGTGACCGTCACCAAAAATCTGCGGGAGCTTGACGACGGCGTGCCGGTCTACGAGATCGAATTTCACACATCGGACACCGAATACGAGTATACGGTCAATGCGGTGGACGGCACCGTCCGCGATAAGGAAAGCGAACCGTACCAAGCTGTCCGATAAAAACCGTTTGTCGATACCGAGGTTTCGCATCGGAGGTGCCATATGATTGTTTATGATCCGCTTTGGGAAACGCTGAAGAAAAAAGGGCTTTCCACCTACACGCTGAGGGTAAAATTTCAGATAAGCGGAAGCACCGTACAGCGTTTGAGGAAAAATAAATCCGTCTCCACCAACACACTGGACGACTTGTGCGGCTTGCTGGACTGCTCCCTGTCGGACATCGCAAAGCATATTCCAAATAAACCATAAACTGGTGCGACACGCTTCGAGGGACAAACTGGGTTTACTCTAAAGCTGCCGTCTTTGTCAAAACCTCCCTTGTGAAAGGGCGCTCCTGCCGAAGCGCGCCCAGCGGGCGAAACAGCGAGGCAGGAATGGCACCGCGGTCAATTTTGCGCGAGCGTGACCGCGAGCATAAGCAAAATTGGGAACCGCAAGAGGAAAGGGACCGCGCTTTGCGCGGTGGAGGGATTCAAAAGCACTGGCTTTCTGTAAACCGTAAGCTATGGGTAGACGCGAAAGCTCAACTAGCTTTGTGAAAACCACAGCCTTTTAGCAGACGCTCTTTCTTTATGAAAACCGAATACTCGGTAACGACCCACAAGAGGGGAAAGTCTTTTTCAGAAAAAGATTTTCCCCTCTTGGCTCCCTTTAGAAAAACGTTCGGTTGCTGGTATCACGGTGGGAATCGGAAGCGTGCCTGTATGCGGCATGGTGCAAAATTAGAACAAATCGCACCGCAGCACAATAAGCCTAACGCCAGTGTTCTTTTGATACTGTGCGGTAACAAAAGTTGCTCTGCCTTGAGCCGCAAGAATCCCACCACCATGCTGCCGCATGGTCCCCCTCCCTTTGACAAGGGAGATTTTGACAACAGCATTTGGCTTCTAAAGTTGAAATAAAGTAAAAGAAGGCTTTTTCAGCCTTTCTTTTTCAAAATTTTCAGTAAAACTGATTTGATCGCCAATGCCTCCCTTGTCAAAGGGAGGGGGACCGCGCTTTGCGCGGTGGTGGGATTCAAAAGCACTTTCTCGGTTTCGGGCAGATAAGCCCGTTGCTATCACCCGGCTGCGAGTGCGTACTGAAAAAGTTTCGGGTAGAAACCGGCTTCGATTACCCGTCACGCGTGCGAACCGAAAGGTTGACAATATACGGTATTTTATAGTAAAATAGTGAAAATACGGGCGGTATGTCGCTGCCGCCTTTTTTGCGAAAGGAGCCCGACCGAATGAAGGGAATTATTTTAGCGGGCGGAGCGGGTACGAGACTGTATCCGTCCACGCTGGCAGTTTCCAAGCAGATGCTCACGGTTTACGATAAACCGATGATCTATTACCCGATGTCCACCCTGATGCTTGCCAAAATCAAAGAGGTGCTGATCATCTCCACACCGCGGGATCTGCCCGGCTATCGGGAGCTGTTCGGGGACGGCAGTCAGCTTGGTATGCAGATCAGCTATGCCGAGCAGGCGGCGCCCAACGGGCTGGCGGAGGCGTTCATCATCGGCGCCGATTTTATCGGGGACGACAGCGTTTGTCTGGTGCTGGGCGACAACATCTTCTACGGCTACGGCTTTACCGAGCGTCTCGGCGCCGCCGCTGCAAGGACCTCCGGCGCCACGATATTCGGCTATCATGTCAGCAATCCCACCGATTTCGGCGTGGTGGAATACGATAAGGACTGGAATGTGCTCTCGATCGAGGAAAAGCCGGTCAAGCCGAAATCGAATTACGCGGTGCCGGGGCTTTACTTCTACGATAACGATGTGATCGAGATCGCGAGAAATGTCAAGCCCTCCGCGCGGGGCGAGCTGGAGATCACCTCGGTGAATAACGAGTATCTCCGTCGCGGCACCTTGAAGGTGGAGCTGTTCGGGCGCGGCATGGCGTGGCTGGACACCGGAAACCACCGCTCGATGCTTGCCGCCGCGAACTTTATCGAGGCGGTACAGACCAGACAGGGGCTTTATGTGGCGTGTCTGGAGGAGATCGCTTACAATAACGGCTTTATCGGACGGGAGAAACTACTGGCGCAGGCGGAGCATCTGAAAACCACCGAGTATGGACAGTATCTGATGCGTCTGGCGGGAAAGGAAGCGTAAGATGAAGCTACTGATTACCGGCGGCAAGGGACAGCTTGGCAGGGAGCTTTGTGAGATCCTGCAAAACGGCAAAAGCCGGCTGGGCGCGCTGCCCGATGAGCTGCTTGACGCCAAGATCACGGCGGTCGATGTGGACGAGCTTGATATCACCGATCTCACAGCAGTGCGGCGGTTTTTTGCCGATTGCCGCCCCGATGTGGTGATCAACTGCGCGGCGATGACCAATGTGGACGGCTGTGAAACGCAGTATGAAACGGCGATGCTGGTAAACGGGATCGGTCCGCAGAATCTGGCAATCGCGTCGGCAGAATGCGGTGCAAAGCTCCTGCATGTTTCGACCGACTATGTCTTTCGGGGAGACGGGGACACCCCGCGCTGCGAATGGGACGCTGTGGACCCAAGTACCGTTTACGGCAAGTCAAAGCTGTACGGCGAGCAGGCGGTGCTGCGCCACTGTCCCAAAAGCTTTGTGGTGCGAACGGCATGGCTTTACGGGCAGTACGGCAATAACTTTGTGAAAACCATGCAGCGGTTGGGACGGGAAAAGGACGAGATCACGGTGGTCAGTGACCAGCGTGGGAATCCCACCAACGCAAACGACCTTGCCCATCACCTCTGTAAGCTGGCGGTCACCGAGGCATACGGCATCTACCACTGCACCGGTACGGGAGAATGCAGCTGGTACGAGTTTGCGACCCGCATCATGGAAGAATCGGGGCTTTCCTGTCGGGTGCTGCCGGTCACAAGCGAGGAATATCCGAGCAAAACCCCCCGCCCGAAGTTTTCTTCTCTCAGAAACCTGATGCTTTCGGTCACGGTGGGAGACGAGATGCGGCAGTGGGAGGACGCTCTGCACGACTTTGTAACATTACAGGAGGAAAAGTAACATGAAAACCTATCTGGTCACCGGCGGAGCCGGCTTCATCGGCGCAAACTTCGTGCTTTATATGCTGGACCGGTATGACGATGTGCGGATCATCAATCTGGACAAGCTGACCTATGCGGGCAATCTCGAGAACCTCACCGCGGTGGAGAAAAACCCCAACTACCGCTTTGTGCAGGCGGACATCTGCGACAAGGAGGCGGTCTCGGCGCTCTTTCGGGAGGAGGAGATCGACTATGTGGTGAACTTCGCGGCGGAGAGCCATGTGGATCGCTCGATCGCCGATCCCCAAATTTTTGTCAAAACCAATGTGATGGGTACTGTCAACCTGCTGCAATGCGCGAAGGAAGCGTGGCAGGTAGGGGACGACACCTACCGCGACGGCGTGAAGTATCTTCAGGTGTCCACCGACGAGGTGTACGGCACGCTGGGCGAGACCGGCTATTTTATGGAGACCACGCCGCTCGATCCGCACAGCCCCTATTCCTCCAGTAAGGCGAGTGCCGATCTGTTTGTCAAGGCGTTTGCGGACACCTATAAGTTTCCGGTCAATATCACCCGCTGCTCCAATAACTACGGTCCCTATCAGTTCCCCGAAAAGTTGATCCCCCTTATCATGAATAACACCCTGCATCACAAGCCGCTGCCTGTCTATGGGGACGGTATGCAGGTGCGGGACTGGCTTTATGTGGAGGATCACTGCAAGGCGATCGACATGGTGATCCGCTCCGGTGTGCTGGGCGAGGTTTACAATGTGGGCGGTCACAATGAGCGGCCGAACATCTTTATCGTCAAGACCATCATCTCCTATATCAAGGAGCATGTGGACCCCGAGGTGGGCGAGCATCTGATCACCTATGTGACTGACCGAAAGGGTCACGACCGCCGGTACGGGATCGACCCGACCAAAATAAAGGACGCGCTGGGCTGGTATCCCGAGACCACCTTTGAAGTGGGGATCAAAAAGACCCTCAAGTGGTATCTGGAGCATAAGGACTGGGTGGAGCATGTCACCTCCGGCGCTTATCAGAGCTATTATCAGAAGATGTACGAGGGCAAATAAAAGTGGCGCGTATCTCTGTGGTGGTCGCCACCTTTCGGGGGAAGGCGTATCTCACCGAGCAGCTGGAGTCCCTGCGGCTGCAGACCCGCACGCCCGACGAGGTGATCCTCTCGGACGACTGTTCGGGGGACGGCACTGCCGAGGCGATCGCCGCTTATATTGATGAGTATGGGCTGTCAAACTGGCGGCTGATCGCCCATAAGGAAAACCACGGGTTTATCGGGAATTTCCGGCTGGCGCTTGCCGAGGCGACGGGGGAGATCATCTTCCCCTGCGATCAGGACGATATTTGGAAGGCGGATAAGCTGGAGGTCATGGAGCGGGTGTTTTTGGACGACCCGCAGACCATGGCGGTCAACGGCAGCTTTGAGAAGATCGACGGGGAGGGAAAACCCCTCCCGCCGATGCCCTATCCGGCTAAGACCGGAAACCACGGGCTGATCTTCCGCGCGGTCAAGCAGGGCGGCTTAACCGAGATTCCCTATGCCGAGATACTCCGCTCGAACATTTCGCCCGGCTGTACCATGGCGGTGCGGCGGGAGGTGGTGGCATACTATCTTTCCCATACCGAGGGGGTGCTGCCCCACGACTGGGAGCTGAATGTATACGCCGCCATGCTTGGAAAGCTCTATTATCTGGACCGTCCGGTGATCGGCTACCGGCTTCACGGCGGGAATGTCATCGGGCTTCAGACCAAAAAGGCGGGCGCGCTGGAGGTACAGCGGGACGCCGAGGGGCGGCAGGCACTCTACCGGCAGGAGCAAAGACAGCTCCGGTTTCTGGAAGCGCAGCCGCTTACCGATCCGGCTTTGCTCCGGTATCGCCGCCATTTTGCTTCCTATCTCAAACTGCGGGAAAAGTGCCTGATCGGTCACAATCCGTTTGTCTGGCCCCTTTACTGGCTTCACTATCCTGCAATCCGCCCCCAGATACGGGCGCGCGAGCTGTTGGGCGATCTGCTGTTTGCCCTGCGGCTTCATCACTAAAAAGGAGAGAAGATCATGGGAAAATTCACCTTTCACAAAACGCCAGTCGAGGGCGTGTATGTCATCGAACCCACCGTGTTCGGAGATGAACGAGGGTACTTTATGGAAACCTACCAGCGGGAGGAGTTCGCCGCCGGCGGGATTCCCTTTGAGTTTGTGCAGGACAATCAGTCCAAATCGAAAAAGGGCGTGCTGCGCGGACTGCATTTCCAAACGAACCGTCCGCAGGGGAAGCTGGTGCGGGTGATCCGCGGCGAGGTGTACGATGTGGCGGTGGATATCCGTCCCGACAGCCCGACCTTCGGGCAGTATTACGGCGTGGTGCTGAGCGAGCAGAACAAAAAGCAGTTTTTCATTCCCGCCGGACTGGCGCACGGCTTTCTGGTGCTGAGCGATACGGCGGAGTTTGTCTATAAGTGTACCGATTACTATGACCCGACCGGCGAGGGCGGACTGCTTTGGAACGACCCCGAATTGGGGATCGACTGGCCCACCACGCCGGATATGGAGATTTTGCTTTCCGAGAAGGATAAGGCGCAGCAGAGCTTTGCCGCCTACCGTGCGAGTATCGGCAAATGACCCGCGTTTCGGTGGTGATGGCAGCCTATCAGGGCGCCGCGTTTATCGGGGAGCAGATCGCGTCCATTCTCTCCGAGCTGGGGGAGCAGGACGAGCTGATTGTCTCCCTCGACCCCTCGACCGACGGGACGGCGGAGATCGTCGCCCGCTTTGGGGACAGCCGGTTAAGGCTGATTGACGGTCCGGGCAAAGGGGTGATCAAAAACTTCGAGTCGGGACTGGGTCAGGCAAAGGGCGCATACATTTTCCTTTCCGATCAGGACGATATCTGGCATTCCGGCAAGGTGGAAAAGGTGCTCTATACCTTTGAGCAGAGCGGTTCTGCCGCCGTGATGCACGATGCGCGGATCGTGGATACCGCGCGGAATGTGATCGAGCCGTCCTTTTTCGCCTGGCGGGGCTGCCGCACCGGTATGGTGAAAAACCTGATCAAAAATTCCTATATCGGCTGCTGTATGGCATTCAAACGGGAGCTTTTGCCCTTTATCCTGCCCTTTCCAGAGAAGCTGCCGATGCACGATCAGTGGATCGGGCTTCAGGCAGAGCGGCATGGCGGGGTCACATTGCTGGCAGAACCGCTGCTCGATTACCGCCGTCACGGCGGGAATGTGAGCAGTGACCGCCATGCGTCGGCAGGGCAGATGCTCCGCTGGCGGCTGGAGCTGATGCGGGCGCTGCACAGGAAACAGACAAAGGAGTAAACCTGATGGCATTGGTTATGAAATGGGGAAAACGGCTGACGATGTTTGTCAGCCTGCTGTTTCTGCTGGAGCTGATCTTCGGCTATACGGGAACAGTCGTCAAGATACACGGCATGGCGATCCGCACCTTTTTGCTTGCGCTGTCCGCCTTGCTGCTCTATCTGTATTCCCTTTTGCTGGTGGTGACCGACCATATCCCGATCTTTTCCCGCAGGCGGGACGCCGTGCTCGGCTCACTGCGGTTCCACGATTGGGCGTTTTTGGCGTTTTCTCTCTCCACCGCCGTTTCCCTGTTTGTCATTCCCAGGCTTAGCGGTGGAAGCGCCCTGCTTGCCAAAAATGAGGCGTTCGGCTGCCTGTGTATGCTTTTGCTTTATTTTCCGCTCGGCTTTCTGATCCGTCGGGGAGAGCTTTCTCTGAGGCGGCTGGAGGACGTACTGCGGGTCGCGTTATTTCTGTTTGCGTTGCAGCATATCTTTTTGTATGTGGGGCAGGCGGCATATGGCGGCTTTATCAGCGAGGTGTTTGACCTTCTCCGCCGCATTTTCGGCGAGAATGCGGAATTTCCGCAGATCATTTTGGGTCACGGCGGCTATCCCCGCGTGATCTTCCTCACCTCGGTGTATCTGCTGGCGGGCATTTATCTGGTGCTGCGGCGGCTGCCCCGCTTCGGCGTTGTCGACGGGCTGATGCTTGCCACACAGATTACAGCACTTTTGGCGACCATGACAAAGTCGCTCTGGTACGGCGCGCTGTTTGGTCTGGCGGTCTTTTCGGTCTGCTATTTTGTCCGGCTCTATCGTCGGCGGCAGGGTAGAGAGATACTGCGGTATGCCGGTATTCTGGCAGGCGCCTTTTTGCTGGTCGTGGTGCTCAACGCCACCGTGTTCGACCATATGGTGTCGGTGCGGCTTCACAATTCGTTTTCCACCTCCGAAACGGGGGACACCTCCTCCGATGAGGAGCTGGAGGAAGAGGACGAATTGGCAGCCCTTGATCGCGCCGGCGCCGTGATCTCCAACAACATCAAGATCGAGCAGACCAAAAAGCTCCTGCAAAAATGGACAAACCGTCCCCTGTTCGGCTACGGCTACGGCGCCTATGTCAAGGGGTATCTGCGCTCTTATGAGTCTCCGCAGTCCTATGAGATGCAGCTTCCCGCGCTGCTGATGAAGATCGGTATCGTGGGGGTGGGTCTGCTTTGCCTTGTGATTGCTGCCATGTTCTGCGCTCTGCACCGTTCGGTCAAGCGGGGCGGCGATACGGTTCCCGTTTTTGCGTGGCTGTTCTTACTGCTCGCGCTGGGAATGACGGTGCAGACCAATCCGCTGCTTTTGTCCTATAACGGGATATCGATCGTGGTTTATCTGATGATGATCGCGACCGATTTGGAGCAGCAGGCGCTTTTGCATACCGATTCGGAGGTGCGCGCATGAGGACAAAATATTCCGTTTTGAACGTCATTGTCGGCATGGGCTCGCAGGTGCTGATCGCGCTGGTCGGGCTTGTTTCCCGTAAGGTGTTCATTGATTCGCTGGGGATTCAGATTCAGGGGATCAACGCCACTTTAACCAGTATCATCACCATGCTGAGCCTGACCGAGCTTGGGATCGGCACTGCGATCATCTGCAACCTCTATAAGCCCTTGGCGGACGGGGACGGACGGGCGATCGCCGCGCTGATGCAGCTTTACAGCAAGGTGTATCGGGTGATCGCGCTGATCGTCACGGTGATTGGGCTGTGCGTCACGCCGTTTTTGCCGATGCTTCTCAACGAAAACGACCGCGACCTGCTTCCCACCTGGCTTTTGTTTGTGCTGTATGGGCTGTTCTTAGCCGATACGGTTGTTTCCTATCTCTTTGCCTATAAACGCTCTATCATTATAGCGGATCAGCATCAGTATATGGTGACCACCGTTTACACCATCATGACCATGCTGACCCACATCTCCCAGATCATTCTGCTGCTGACCACCCACCGTGCGCTGGGCGCTTACAGCTTTTTGCTCTTTTTGCTGGTCAAGGTCGTCTGCCGTCTGATTGAGAATATCGTGATCGCCCATATCGCCAATCGGCGGTATCCCTATATCCGCACGCGGGAGAAGCTCAAGGTGCCTGCCGATATTCTCGCGGGTATCGTTGCCAACACCAAGGCATTGGCGCTTCATTACATCGGGAATTATCTGGTGACCAATACCGCCACCATCGTGATCTCCCATTACCTCGGCGCGGGACAGGCGGGCATTTACTCCAACTATCTTTTGGTGATCAATACACTGGTGATGGTGTTTACTCAGGTCTCGGCAGGCGTCACCGCCAGCTTCGGCAACCTGCTTGCCACCGAGAATGCCGAGCAGATTTACACCGCCTTTCGGAAAGCGCAGTTTGTGGTGTATCTGCTGGCAAACTTCTGCGCCATCTCCCTGTTTTGTTTGATTCCGATCTTCCTTTCCATCTGGCTGCCGGGTGAGGAACAGTTTTCGGTCTGGGTGGTGCTGATCCTCTCGGTCAACTTCTTCATCACCAGCTTTGCCGAGCCGATGGGCGGGCTTCGCGCCGCCGCCGGTCAGTTCCGTCCCGATCGGTATGTGCATTTGTTCTTAGCCGCGCTGAATGTAGGGCTTTCTATTCTGCTGGTACAGGTGAACTGGATCGGCATTTTCGGCGTGTTCTTCTCGGTGTTCCTCTGCCGCTGCATCAAGGAGCTTACCGTGCTGCCCCATATCTGCTACCGGCATATCCTGCATCAGCCCTTTATCCGGTATGAGGCCTCCATGTGGCGGTATCTGCTGACCACGCTGCTGGCGGGCGGCGCGACCTATGTGGTCTGCCGGCTGGTCACGGTCGATCAGCTTCTGCTCACTTTGCTTCTGCGCGGTGTGGTCTGCCTGATCGTCTCCAACGGGATCGCCCTGCTGCTGTTCCGGCGCACACCGGAATATCAGGCGTTTATCGCGCTGCTGCGGCAGTTTGTCCGCAAGCTCGTCCCGAAAAAGGAGGAAGCGGCATGAACCCGACCCGATTGACCGCCGTGGTGGTGATCTACAACAAATCCTATACCGAATCCGCCACCCTCAAATCCATTCTCCCCAGACGGGATATTTCGGTCATTCTCTGTGACAACAGCACCCGCCCGCTGGAAAACGGGCGGATCACACAGGAATATGAGCAGGTCACCTATCTTTCGATGAACGGGAATGTCGGTCTGCCTAAGGCGTATAACGCCGCATTGGATCGGCTCTCCGGTGAGGAGGGGATCGTCTGCCTGTTCGATGACGATACCGAGGTCGGGGACGATTATTTCACCGCCCTGCTGGAGACGGAGGCATCACACCCCGAAGCGGACATCTTTCTGCCTACCGTTTATGACCGGCTGGGGCTGATGTCCCCCTATTATCTGGACGGCGTGCGAACGGCACGGATTCCCGACTCCCAAACGCCGGACATGCGGCGGATCAGCGGGATCAACTCCGCTATGGCGATTCGGACGCGGGTGTTTGCCGATTACCGGTATGACGAGGGATATTTTCTCGACTGCGTGGATCACGCGTTTATCCGCGAGATGCGGCGGCGAAAGAAGCAGATCGTGGTCTTTAAGGCACAGCTGTATCAGGATTTTTCGGGCGCGGATTTTTACAACACCAAAGGCGGACGGGTGCGCTTTCGGATTTTTTATAAGGACTTTTACCGCTTTTGCAGCGACAGCCTTCCTCATCGGGTCTACGGTGCGGCGATCATTCTGCGGCGGTGGATTCATCTGCATTCTCCGCAATGGGTATTGCGGCTTTACCAACGGCTGCGCGGAAAGGAGGACGCCGTATGACCGAGCTGAGCGTCGGGATCGTCACCTATAACAGTGCGGACAAAATCTGCGATCTGCTGGACAGCCTTTATCGCTATACCGCCGTGCCTATGCAGGTCTATGTGGTGGATAACGGCTCGACCGATGACACCCTGTCGCTGGTGCGGCAGCATTTTCCGCTGGTCACTGTCATCGAAAGCCCCGAAAACGGCGGCTTTGGCTACGGACACAACCGTCTGCTGGAGGTGGTGGACTCCAAATATCACGCGATTGTCAATCCCGATATCGTACTCCATGACGATGTGTTCACACCGCTCATTGACTATCTCGATCACCATGCCGATACGGCGCTTGTCACGCCGCGGGTGACCAATCCCGACGGAAGCGAGCAGTATCTCCCGAAGCGGCTTCCCACCGTGCGGTATATGGTGCTGGGGCGGCTTTCCAAGGTGATTCCGCCGCTCAAAGGGGTGCGGGCGGAGTACACCCGCTCGAACGAGGTGTTTATAGAGCCTGCCGAGATCGCCTTTTGCACCGGCTGCTTTATGCTGCTGCGCACTTCGGTGTTCAAAGCCTGCGGCGGCTTTGACGAGCGGTTTTTCATGTATCTGGAGGACGCCGACCTCTCCCGACGGGTGGCGGAGCACGGGAAGCTCATGTTTTATCCCGACGTTTCGGTGGAGCATCAGTGGGAGCAGGCAAGCGGCAGGAGCATGAAATTCTTAAAGATTCATCTGGATTCGATGCACAAGTATATGAAAAAAGTCCGGCAGGAGAAACGGGGGAAAACGTCATGACACGCGCCTATACGATCCATACCGAGCGGGAGCAGCTTTTGCCGATCACCGACGCCGTTCGGAAGCTCGTAAAGGAAAGCGGCGTGCGGGAGGGCAGCTGCCTTGTCTACTGTCCGCACACCACCGCCGGTATCACCATCAACGAGAACGCCGATCCCGATGTGGCGCGTGATCTGCTGCTGGGGCTTTCCCGCGCATTTCCCGACCGCAGTGAGTTTCGTCATGCCGAGGGGAACTCCGCCGCCCACCTCAAGGCGACGGCGGTGGGCAGCAGCGTCACGGTGCCGATCTTAAACGGCGAATTGCTGCTCGGCATCTGGCAGGGGATCTATTTCTGTGAGTTTGACGGGCCTCGCACCCGCAAATTTTATTTACAAGTGAAAGGGAGTTAGCAGAATGAGCAAGAAATTCATGGTCGAAACATCAGCACGGCATATCCATGTCAGCCGGTCGGATTTTGAGACGCTGTTCGGGAAGGACGCGGTGCTGCACAACAAAAAGGATCTCTCCCAGCCGGGTCAGTTTGCCTGCGAGGAGAAGGTCGAGGTGGTAGGTCCCCGCGGGAGCCTCAAGATGAGCATTCTGGGTCCCGAGCGTCCCGCCACCCAGGTGGAGGTGTCTGCCTCCGACGCCCGCACACTGGGCGTTCCCGCCGTGATCAGAGAGTCGGGCAATATCGAGGATACGCCGGGCTGCAAGGTGATCGGTCCCTGCGGCGAGGTGGAGATCGACAACGGTGTGATCGTGGCAAAGCGGCATATCCATTTCACCCCCGCCGAGGCAGCCGAACAGAATGTGAAGGATAAAGATGTGGTCTGGGTCAAGATCGAAACGCCGGAGCGTTCTCTGATCTTCGGCGATGTGGTGGTGCGTGTGAGCGATAAGTTCGCCGCCGCCATGCACTTAGATACCGATGAGGCGAACGCCGCCGGCTGTGCGGGCGAGGTCACGGGCGAAATCGTGAACCTTTAGTACAAATTCTTGCGATTTCTTTTGCCGGTTTTGTACTTCTGTCCAAATTTTACCGAAAAGCGGCAGATTCCTGCCAAAATGATTGACAGGGCGAAGGGCGATTCGCTAGAATGGGAGTAGAAAATCTGAAGGAGGAAATACATATGGCAACCAAAAAGACTGACACCAAGGCTGTCAAGGCAGCCGAGAAGGAAGCAGAGGTCAAGGCGGCTCCCGCTGCGGAGAAGCCGGTCGAGAAGAAGGCGGCTGAGAAGAAGGCTCCGGCGAAGAAAGCGCCTGCCAAGAAGGCGCCCGCGAAGAAAACCGAGGTCAAGACCACCGTTACCGTGGAGTTCGGCGGCAAGGCGGTCAAGGCGCAGGACGTGCTGGCGAAGGTCAAGAAGGCAGTCGGTCGCAGCGCGGTCAAAACGCTGGAGATCTACATGAATGTGGACGAGCAGAAAGCCTATTATGTGGTCAACGGCGAAGGCGGTCCCGATAAGTACGTCGAGCTGTAAACGCTGGCAAACACACAAAAAGGACGGGCATTTTGCCCGTCCTTTTTTGTGCCCGATCGGCTTTTTTGTATCAAAACAGCACTATCAAAAAGTGTACTTTTTGATAGTGCTGTTTTTCATGTTTATCATACCATAAAATGCCGGTAAATGCAAGCATTTTCCTAAAATTATGCCAATTTGTTTGTAAAAATTGTTCTTTTTTACTCAAACACCGGCTCATGTCAAAAAGTACACTTTTTGACATGAGCTAAAGCGCCAAATATATCGCAAAGGAGGTGAGTGACATGGCATTATGGAAGCGGGAATTTAGAACATACCGGTTTGTGATACCGGTATATTTCGCGGCATTCCTGTTGCTGTTGTTCGTTTTCTGTCGGGGAGCACGTCGGGGCTTTATGATGGTTTGGGCGGAAGAATACGCGCCGCTTTTGATGATCGTTCTGCTGGGCGGTATGTACAGCAGTCAGGACGAGATCGAATTGACGATCAGCAGTCCTGTCAGGACGAGATATGTATTTTTCGCCAAGGCGTCTATTCTGTTTATCCTGAATCTGGCGACTTATATCGTCATATTTCCCATTGCCGTTTGTATGGGGAGGCTGCCGGCGGCAAGCTGTCTGTTCATTTTATTCTCTTATTTGACAGTCGTTCTCTTTTTAGGGTCGTTGACGATCCTGCTGCGGCTTGTTTTTCAGAAGGCGTATATCTCGCTGCCCAGTATGTTGATCATTTGGTCAACATTTTGGATATCTCATGAGCGGGTGCTGCAAGGGCTGGTCAAACCGCCGCGCCGGTTAAAGCTGGAGTATGTGGACTTGTTTTATTCCGAGGTACCGGTCCATTATGCACAAATGTATCCTCAAATTGTCGGAGATGCGGGTTGGAACTGGAGTATTTGGGGTGCAAATCGCATGATTTTTTTCCTGTTGACGCTGCTGTGCTTATTGTTCTCGTGGCTGCTTTTGCGGCGTGAGCGGCTGCACAGCTAGTCATGAGGGTTTCTGAGAGAAAGGAGAGCGTTATGGAAATCAAAATCGATCATCTGACAAAAGTATACAAGGGAAAAACTAGGGCGTTGGACGACGTCACCTTTTCGATTCAGCCGGGACTGTTTGGGCTGATCGGGAGGAACGGCGCGGGAAAAACCACCCTAATGCGGATCATGGCAACGGTACTTCGTCCTACCGCCGGAAGCATCACCTTTGACGGCGAGGATATTTTCAAAAAAGCGGACAGCTACCGTGCCAAGCTGGGGTATCTGCCCCAAAGCACCAAGCTGATCCCCACGATGAATATTCGGGAATTTCTCGATTATATGTGCGTGCTGAAAGGGATCTCGGATAAGGCAGCCCGAAAAGCCGAGGTGGAGCGCTGCATCGAGGTGGTCGGGCTGACCGGACAGGAGAAAAAGCTGCTGGGGAAATATTCCGGCGGTATGCTCCGCCGCGCCGGAATCGCGCAGGCGATACTGGGCGATCCGAAGCTGTTGATCGTAGACGAACCTACCACCGGTCTGGACCCGGAGGAGCAGCTGCATTTTTTGAATTTGCTTTCCAAGCTGGCGTTGACAACAACGATCGTGTTTTCCACCCATATCATTCAGGATATTGAAAACCGGTGTGAAAATATCTGTATCATGGAGAATGGCAGAATCGCCTATCTCGGCTCGGTGCATGATCTGCTGCAAAGTATGCAGGGTAAGCTGTGGAGTTGTGATACCGATGCGGCGGGTGAAATGCGGCTGCGGCAGGAGGCAACGGTGATCGGGATCACCTATGGAGGCGGCAAAATCAAGGTGCGTTATATGGCAAATGCACCGGTACTGCCCGATTCCGAGCCGCACGCAGTCACATTGGAGGACTCGTTCATCTCGATGATCGGCGGCGTACAACGATAACGAAAGGTGGCTGATGGTATGACGCGGAAGGTCTATGCCGCCACGATGCGGTCGGTGTTTCGCAGCCCCGTGACATGGGTATGCTTCGTTCTGATCCTGTTAAATCTGGTGGTCAGAAACGAAAGCGAAGGGGGATTTGGTACGATTGTGGAAAGTGTTATACAGTTTGCCCGCACAACATCGGTAGGCTCTTTTCATCAGGCAGTAGACTGCTTTGTATTTCTTTCTCCGATCTTTGTCTTTCAGCTTTTGAGTGATCGGGATCAGGATTTTTATGACATCACCCTTGCAACAGGCGTTCGGCAAAGCAGCTATCTGTTTGGGAAAATGTCGGCATTGCTCACCCTCTATTTCGGCGTGACGCTCTTTACCGTTTATGCCGGATATTATCGCCTGTATTTTAGATATGTAAACGGCTCCAACGGAATGGACGTTCACCAAACGCATTTTGAGGAGATCGTGCGTCTTGCAGCAGCATTTTT
>CANQKY010000043.1 GCA_947624575.1 uncultured Clostridia bacterium | reverse complement strand
CCGCAAAGGACGCGGGGATCGCGGTCGGCGATATTCTGCGGGAGATAGACGGCACGCCGGTCAACTCCAATGAGGAGGTCGCCGCCTGTATCTCCAAAAGCGGCGGCAGGACTGTTTCCGTGCAGTACCTCCACAACGGCGAGAGCCGCTCAGCCTCAGTATCCCCCGCGCTGGACAAGAACGACGGCGTTTACAAGGCGGGCGTATGGGTCAGGGACAGTTCCGCCGGTATCGGCACCGTCACCTTCTTTAACCCCAAGGACAACACCTTCGGCGGGCTGGGTCATGCCATCTGCGATGTGGACACCGGCGATATTCTCCCGCTTCTGACCGGCGATGTGGTCGATGTCTCGATCAGCGGGATCATAAAGGGCGCCGAGGGAAGCGCCGGTGAATTGCAGGGCAGCTTTCTGTCCGAAACGGCGGTCGGGACGATCCTAAAAAATTCCGAGACCGGCGTATTCGGCAGGCTGTACCAAGCCCCCACCGGTCGGGAGGCGATTCCGGTCGGACTGAAGCAGGAGGTGGTGACCGGTCCCGCCACCATTCTCACCACCATCGCGGGGCAAAAGCCGCAGGAATATGAGGTGGAGATCAAACGGATCAGCCTGCGGGAGGATAATCTGACCAAAAACATGGTGTTAAAGATCACCGACCCCCGTCTGCTCGATGAGACGGGCGGCATCGTGCAGGGCATGAGCGGCAGCCCGATTATCCAAAACGGCAAGCTGATCGGCGCGGTCACCCACGTCTTTCTCAACGACCCCACCGAAGGCTACGGCATCTTCTTAGAAAATATGTACGCCGCCAGCGAATCCCTCTTTTCCTCCTGATATTACGCGACGCGAATCCTGTCAAGAAAAAATTTGGTAATTTTTGGAAAAAGTATTGCACTCATCAAAAATATGTGCTATTATGTGTAGAGAAAGCTCAGCATTTGCGCGCACTGAGGGAAAGAAAAAAGGAGGATTTGTTGTTATGACAAAGAAAAGCAAGGTTTATCTCGCAGACGATACGCCGGAATTCGGCATTGCGACCGCAAAGCAGCTCACTTTATTGGGGCATGAGGCAAGAGTTCTGCCGAAAAACGGCGCGGCAGTCTGGCAGGCAATTCGGGAAAGCTGCCCCGATGTTGTCATCACCGAAGCCTTTCTCCCGCAAATGGACGCGATCGGGCTGATGAAGGAATGCAAAAAGCTCACCCACCCGCCCCGCTTTATCATTGTCTCGCCCTACCACAACGCCGCGCTGGAGCAGCAGCTGATGGAGCACGGCGCCGACTATTATATCCTGCTGCCGGTCGATCCGGTGGCGCTCTCCGAGCGGATCGAGCTTTTGACCGGCAAGTCCGCCTCCGCCACGGTGGAAAATCTGGAGTACACCATCACCGAGATCATTCACCAGATCGGCGTACCGGCGCATATCAAGGGCTATCACTATCTGCGGGAGGCAATCCTCCTTTCGGTACAGGACGAGGAAATGATCCACTCGGTCACAAAGCGGCTTTATCCCGATGTGGCAAAGCGGTTCGACACCACCGCCTCCCGTGTGGAGCGTGCGATCCGTCATGCGATCGAGGTGGCATGGGATCGAGGCGATGTGGATACCCTCAACAGCTACTTCGGGTACACGGTCCACACCGGACGCGGCAAGCCGACCAACAGTGAATTTATCGCCATGATCGCCGACAAGCTCCGGCTGGAGATGAAAAAGGGCGCGATCTGACCTCTTGCAAAACCCGCACCGTCATGATAGGATAACACAAGAGGTGACGGTGTGATGACAAGAAGCGAGAAAGCAAAGGCGTATTTTCAAAAAGGCTACAACTGCGCGCAGTCGGTGGCACTTGCGTTTGCCGACCTCTGCGGCCTGCCGGAGGACCGGCTTGTCCGGCTGGCAAGCGGCTTTGGCGGCGGCATGGGACGGCTGCGGGAGGTGTGCGGAGCGTTTTCGGGCGCCGTTCTGGTGTACGGTCTGCTCGGCGGTTATGACGACCCTGCCGCAAGGCAGGAGAAAAAGGAGCTGTACGCCGCAATTCAGGATATGGCGGAGCAGTTTCGCGCAGAAAACGGTGCGCTGACCTGCAGAGAGCTGCTCGGCGGCACACCGGACAGCAGTCCGACCCCCGAAAAGAGAACGGCAGCCTACTACCAAAAAAGACCCTGCGCCGA
Organism: uncultured Clostridia bacterium; assembly: GCA_947624575.1. Lineage (GTDB taxonomy): Bacteria > Bacillota > Clostridia > Oscillospirales > Ruminococcaceae > CANQKG01. The sequence goes on along the minus strand of CANQKY010000043.1, from coordinate 17,390 downwards.
TTTGGCGGCGTCCGCCGCCGGTATTCTGGAGCGAACCCTGCAAAAAAACGGCTGGTAAAAATCGGCAAGCGTCGTACGACGCTTGCCGATTTTTTGGTGCCGGTGGCCGGACTCGAACCGGCACGCCATCGCTGGCGGTGGATTTTGAGTCCACTACGTCTGCCAATTCCATCACACCGGCAGATTGCTTACAGCTTCATTATTCTATCACAACGGCTGGAGAATTGCAAGTATTTTTTCCGACGCGGCAAAGTCTTGCTATTTCAGAGAAAAATGCGTATAATGGTAAAGACAACCGCTGCCCCGTGCAGCCGTACAACGGAGGGAACTATCCATGCGTCAAAACGCCGCCGAATTTTTCACATCTCTGAAAGGAAAACGGATCGCCGTCATCGGGATCGGGGTGAGCCACCGAGAGCTGATCCCGCTGCTTTGCAAAAGCGGTGCGTCGGTCACGGTATGCGATAAGCGCACCAAAGCGGAGCTGGGGGACGACTATCCGCCGCTGAGGGAAGCAGGCGCCGCCTTTTCGCTGGGAGACGGCTACCTTGACGCTCTGACCGACGCTGACATCATCATTCGCACGCCGGGCTTTTATTTTTATCACCCGGCGCTGACTGCGGCAAGAAAAGCCGGCAAGGTCGTCACCTCCGAAATGGAGTTGTTTTTCGATTTTTGTCCCTGCAAAACCTATGCCGTCACCGGCACAGACGGGAAAACCACCACCACGACCATCATCAGCAAGCTGCTGACGGAAGCGGGCAAAACCGTTTATCTGGGCGGCAACATTGGCAGAGCACTTTTGCCCATCACGGATCAGATGCGACAGGAGGACATCGCCGTGGTGGAGCTTTCGAGCTTCCAGCTTTTATCCATGCGTCCGGCGCCCGATGTGTCCGCCATCACCAATGTGATGCCCGATCACCTCAATGTCCACAGCGGCATGGAGGAATATATCGATGCCAAATGCAACATCTTCCGCCACCAGAACGCCTTCTCCCGCACGGTGCTGAATCTGGATAATGACATCACCCGCGGTCTCGGCGACGGCGTGCGGGGTACGCTTTGCCATTTCTCGCGGCGGGAGGTGCCGGAAAACGGCGCGTTTTTGGACGAAAACGGCGATATTTTCTACAACGAATACGGCAAGCGCACCTTCATCATGCCGATGAGCGAGATTCGCCTGCCGGGACTTCACAATGTGGAAAACTACCTCACCGCCATCACGGCAGTTTGGGGCGAGGTTTCGGTCGAGCAAATAAGGCAGGTCGCCCGCTCCTTTACCGGTGTGGAGCATCGGATCGAATTTGTGCGGGAGCTGGACGGTGTGTCCTACTACAACGATTCCATTGCGACCAGCCCTGTCAGCACCATGGCGGGATTGCGGGCTTTTGACCGGCGGCTAATCGTGATCGCGGGCGGCTCGGACAAGAATCTGCCCTTTGAACCGCTGGCGCCCGAATTATGCGCCCATGCAAAGCTGCTGATCCTAACCGGCGCCACCGCGCCGAAGATCGAAGCGGCGGTGCTTCATTGCCCCGATTATCCCGCCTCAGGACTTGTGATCCTCCACGCGGACAGCATGGAGGACGCCGTGGCGCTTGCCCGCTCCCATGCCGAATCGGGTGACATTGTCACCCTTTCCCCTGCCAGTGCCAGCTTTGACCGTTATCGGAATTTCGAGGAGCGCGGACGGCACTTTAAGCAGATCGTAAACGCGCTGTAAAGGAGACGCTATGGAGCTTACTTCCGTATTATCCGAGTTGACCGGTGCGGCGGGCGTTTCAGGGCTGGAGCGCCCTGCCGCCGAAACCGCCGCCCGCCTGCTTTCGCCCTATGCCAAGCAGGTATCGGTCACTCCGAGGGGCAGCGTGATCGGCAGAATCTGCGAAAAACCGGATACGCCGCATCTGCTGCTGGACGCCCACATTGACGAGATCGGCATGATGATATCCAGAATCGAGCCGGACGGTATGCTGCGGTTTCTGCCGGTCGGCGGGCTGGATCTCCGGCTCCTTTGCGGGCAGCCGGTCACCGTCCACGGGACAAGGGAAATTCCGGCGGTGGTGGCAACTCCCAAGTGGGACGGTGATACGCCGCCTGCGTTGAAGGAGGAAGAACTGCTTCTCGACGCGGGCTTTTCGGACGCTGCCGAGCTGACCGGCATCGTATCGGTCGGCGACCGCGCAACGGTGGACGCTTTGCTGCTTCCCCTGCAACATAACAGGGTGAGCGGTCATGCGCTGGACGACCGTGCCGGTGTAGCGGCGATTTTGTACGCGCTTTCCCTTTTGGAGGACGAGCCGCCCTGCTCCCTTTCGGTTTTGTTTTCCTCTCAGGAGGAGGTCGGGCTGCTGGGCGCACAGACGGACGGATTTTCCCTCCAGCCCACCCATGCCATTGCGGTTGATGTGAGCTTTGCCGAAACGCCCGATGCGCCAAAGGCAAAGTGCGGCAAGCTGGAAAGCGGCAGCATGATCGGCTTCGCTCCGATTTTGGATCACGCCCTTTCCCGCAGACTGCAAAGGCTGGCGGAGGAAGAAAATATCCCCTATCAAAACGAGGTGATGGGCGGGCGAACCGGCACCAATGCAGACGCGCTTTCGCTGCTGCAAGGCGGCGTTTGCTGCGGGCTGATCTCAATCCCGCTGCGGTATATGCACACCTCGGTGGAGCTTGTTTCCCTCTCCGATCTGAAAGCGGTCGGCAAGCTGCTTGCCGCCGCCATACGAAAGGCGGGTGATATTCTGTGCTGACCTTGCTGCAAAAGCTGACTGCCGTGACGGCTCCGTCAGGGCAGGAGGCTCCCCTGCGGGAGTTGATCGTCTCCTTTCTGCCAAACGGCTATCGGGCGAGTACCGATCGGGCAGGCAATCTGCTGATCACGCCGCCGGAGGGCTGTACCGATATTCTGCTGGCAACACCGATGGACGAGATTGCCTGTCTTACAGGCAAAGCGCAGGAGGACGGCATGATCTCCCTTACTCCCACCGCCTCCTTTGATCCCCGCATACTGCCGGGGCGGGCGGTCTGCGCGGGCGGATTGAACGGCGTTATCGGCACAAAAGCAGTGCATATGCAATCGAAGGAGGAACGGGCACAGTCCGTTCCCATCGAAAAGCTCTATCTGGACATCGGCGCCACTGACAAAGCGGAAGCCGAACGGCTGCTGCCGTCCGGCACAGCCGTGACCTTTCGGGGCGAGACTCGGCTCATCGGGAAAAGCCGTGTGATGGGACGGGTGCTGGACGCCCGTTTGGGGATTGCCGTGTTGCTCACCCTGCTGCGGGAAGCCCCGCGCCGCGTCTCCTTCTTTTTCGCCGCCGGAAACCTGACCGACGGACAGGGGGCTACGGCATATGCCGCCCTCTGCCCCGCCAAAACGGTACTGGCGGTAGAAGCACGGGAGGCGGACGAGCACTGCAAATTGGGGGGCGGCGCGATCCTGCCGGTTATGGACAAAAATACCGTCTATCCGCCCGCTTTGTTTCAAAAAGCGGCGGACGGCGTGCAGTACGGCGCACCGAAGAAAGCGCCCCTTGCGGCGGCGTTCCAGCGCGGCGGCGGCGGACGGGAGGTACTCACCGTCGGCATTCCCTGCCGCTATCCCCGCACTCCCCTGCCGGTCGCCGACCCAAACGACTGTGCTTCGGCGGCAGAGCTTTTGCGCCGGCTGACCGGCTTACTGTGAAGATCAAAAGTGTGCCGCGAGATGCGCTGGCAGTGCGGGCTGAGACGGATTTGCAGGGGCTTCGTGCCAATGCGGCAGCCGCTCTCCCCTTTTGCGACTGTTACGCCGGAGACGGTGTGACCGCCCTGCTGCACGGCGGCGAGATGATTCTCTCCGCCGCGCCCGATACAGGCCCTGATGCCTTAGCGGACTTCCTACGGTTTTCCGGCGCGGTCACGGTGTCCTGCGACCGCCCCTTGCCGCTGACCGACTGGATTCAAACGAAAGGCAGTATCTTTCGGGGTCGACCGCTGCCATGCGACCCTGCCGGTCTTTCGGAGATTACCCTCCGGCAGGCGGAGCCTATTTTCACTTTATCATTTCCCGCGCTGACCGGAACGGCATGGTATGCCGACCTCTCCCATCGGGTGCGGCACGGCGTTTCCCGTATCTTTGGCTACAAAAACTGCGGCGCTGCCGTTTTACTCTGCGAGAACAGCAAAACGGCTTTCCTCGGCATGATCGCGGTGCGTCCCGACAAAAGGCGGCGGCGATACGGGCAGAGCATGGTCGGCGCAATCGCAAGCGTTTTGCCGGATCGGGAGCTTGCCGTTTACAGCAAAAACAAAGACGCCGACCGGTTTTATGCCGCCTGCGGGCTTTCGCCTGCCGGACTGTGGTATGAATACCGGCGACAGGAGGACATATGAATACAGTATTTACCTTTTCCGACCCGTTGCTTGCTTTGGCGGAGAAAGCCGAGGCAGACGCGGCGGAGCAGTTTAGCCGGATCGACAAAATTGCCGCACTGCACGCGGAACGGATTCTCTCCGCCATGATCCGGCAGAAAGTGAGCGAGGCGCATTTGCAGGGCACCACCGGCTACGGCTACGGCGATCTCGGGAGGGAAACGCTTGATGCGGTGTTTGCCGACGCCGTTGGCGCTGAGGACGCGCTGGTGCGGCACAGCTTTGTGTCCGGCACCCATGCGCTGACGGTGGCGCTTTTCGGCTCGCTTCGCGCCGGTGATACCATCGTTTCCTTAACCGGCGCACCCTACGACACGATGGAAGAGGTCATCGGCATACGGGGTAAAGGCAACGGCAGTCTATCCGATTACGGGATCGCTTACCGGCAGGTGGAGCTGCTGCCCGACGGTATGCCCGATCTGCCCGCCATTCGGCAGGCGGTACGGGGTGCTAAAGCGGCATACATACAACGCTCACGCGGGTACAGCCTCCGTCCCTCTTACAGCATTGCCGATATCCAAAGCATGGTGGAAACAGCGCGGGCGGAAAATCCCGATCTTCTCATCATTGTGGACAACTGCTACGGCGAATTTGTGGAGGAAGTAGAACCGCTTGCGGCAGGCGCCGATCTGATCGTCGGTTCGCTCATCAAAAATCCGGGCGGCGGAATCGCCCCTACCGGCGGCTACATTGCCGGAAAAAAGAAGGCAGTCGAGCAGTGCGCCTACCGGCTCACCTCCCCCGGCATGGGGAAGGAGGTCGGCTGCACATTGGATTTCAACCGCCAGATGATGATGGGGCTGTTTTTCGCGCCGACCGTGGTGGCAAGCGCCATGAAAACCTCGGTGTTTGCCCTTTCGCTCTTTTCCAAATTGGGCTTTGCCTGCTATCCCGCCTATGACGCGCACCGCACCGACATCATTGCCGCCATTCGGCTGGGCGACGAGCAGCGGCTTTGCTCGTTTTGCAAGGGGATACAAAAGGGTTCGCCGATCGACTCCTTTGCCGCACCCGAGCCGTGGGATATGCCGGGATATGACAGCAAGGTCATCATGGCGGCGGGCGCGTTTACGATGGGCGCTTCGATTGAGCTTTCTGCCGACGCGCCGCTGCGATATCCATACGCCGTTTGGCTGCAGGGGGGACTTACCTATCCCACCGGCAGGCTGGGAATCCTCTCGGCGGCACAGCAGATGATCGACGACGGTTTACTGAAACTTTAAAAACGGAGGTATTATCATGAAAGACGACACCAAATGCCTGCACGCGGGGTATCACCCCAAAAATTCCGAGCCGCGGGTGATGCCGATTGTACAAAGCACCACCTATGTCTACGACTCCACCGAGGAGGTCGCGGCGGTGTTTGACGAGCCGATGCGGTCGCTGATCTACTCCCGCTTCGGGAATCCCACCGTCATGGCGGTGGAGGAAAAGATCGCCGCGTTAGAGGGCGGTGTGGGCGCCATGTGTACCAGCTCGGGACAGGCGGCGACCCTGCTTTCCATTCTCAACATCTGCGAAGCGGGCGACAGCTTCATCAGCACCACCGAGATCTACGGCGGCACGGTCAATCTGTTCTCCTTTACCTTAAAGAAAATGGGGATCGAATGTATCTTCATCGACCAAAACGCCGATGATGAGGAGATCGAAAAGGCATTCCGTCCGAACACCAAGGCGGTATTCGGCGAAACCCTTGCCAATCCCGCGCTGACGGTATTTGACATCTCCCGCTTTGCCAAGATCGCTCACCGTCACGGCGTACCGCTGATCGTGGACAACACCTTTGCCACCCCGATCCTCTGCAAGCCGTTTGACTACGGCGCGGACATTGTGGTACACTCCACCTCCAAATATATGGACGGTCATGCCGTACAGATCGGCGGCGTGATCGTGGACAGCGGCAAATTTGACTGGACGGGCGGCAAGTTCCCCGGTCTGACCGAGCCGGACGAGTCCTACCACGGCATCTCCTACACCGAAACCTACGGCGACAAAGCCTACATCGTCAAGGCGCGTATGCAACTGATGCGGGATTTCGGCGTTTATCCGGCGGCGCACTCCGCCTTTTTGCTCAACCTCGGACTGGAGACCCTGCCGGTGCGTATGCGGCAGTACTGCCAAAACGCGCTGAAAGTCGCAAAGTATCTGGAGGAAAACGACAAGGTGGAGCGGGTCATCTACCCCGGACTCCCAACCGATTCCTGCCATGCGCTGGCGCAAAAGTACCTCAAGGGTGCAAGCGGCGTGATCTCCTTTGTCATCAAGGGTGGAAAGGAAGCCGCCATGCGGTTTATGAACTCGCTGGAGCTTGCCTCCAATGAGGTGCATGTGGCGGATATCCGCACCTGCGTCCTCCACCCTGCCAGCGAAACGCACCGCCAGCTCACCGACGAGCAGTTAATCGCCGCCGGTATCGAAAGCGGCATGATCCGGCTGTCGGTCGGTCTGGAGGACATCGACGATATCCTTGCCGATCTCGAAAACGGCTTTTCAAAAATCTAACCGGAAATTCCAAAAAATGCTTGCATTTTCCTACAAAGTGCGATATAATATCTAGGCATTACGCACGCAGACGGTTTGTCGGCTCGGTGCCGCCCTCACGGGCGGTCGTTCGGCAGGGTCACCGCTGCGGAGGAATCCATAACCAAACAGGAGGAAAACAAGATGGGCGTAGTATCCATGAAGCAGCTTCTGGAAGCCGGTGTTCACTTCGGACACCAGACCAGAAGGTGGAACCCGAAAATGGCACCGTACATTTTCACCGAGAGAAATGGTATTTATATCATTGATCTCCAGAAGACCGTGAAAAAGCTGGACGAAGCATACATGTTCGTCCGCGACACCGTGGCAGACGGCGGCTCGATCCTTTTTGTCGGCACCAAAAAGCAGGCTGCCGAATCCATCAAGGAGGAAGCGGAACGCTGCGGTATGCACTATGTCAACTCCCGCTGGCTGGGCGGTATGCTGACAAACTTCAAAACCATTCGCCGCCGGATCGCGCGTTTGGCGCAGCTGCGGAAAATGGAGGAGGACGGCACCTTTGAGCTGCTTCCGAAAAAAGAAGTGATCCGGCTGAATCTTGAGATTGACAAGCTGGAAAAATATCTGGGCGGTATCAAGAACATGGATCGCCTGCCGGGCGCGCTTTTCATCGTTGACCCGCGGAAAGAGCGGATCGCCGTGGCAGAGGCGCAGAAGCTGGGCATTCCCATTGTGGCGATCGTGGACACCAACTGCGATCCGGACGAGATCGACTATGTGATCCCCGGCAACGACGATGCGATCCGCGCCGTCAAGCTGATTGCAGGGGCGATGGCGTCCGCCGTGCTGGAGAGCAATCAGGGCGAGCAGATGGCAGAAGCCGAGGACGAAGAAGCCGAGGACGAGCAGGCTCCCGCTGAGGAAGAAGCATAAAAACCGGCACTGCCCGCGCTGACACAGCACGGGCAGTTATTGAGAATAAGGAGGAAAACCGATATGGCTTTTACGGCACAAGATGTAAAGAATCTGCGTGAGCAGACCGGCTGCGGCATGATGGACTGCAAAAAGGCGCTCACCGAGGCAGACGGAGATATGGACAGAGCGATTGAGCTGCTGCGTGAAAAGGGGCTTGCCGCCGCCGCCAAGAAAGCGGGACGGATTGCCGCAGAAGGCGTGGTCGTCTCGATGGTGGACGAGGAAAAGAAGGTCGGCGTGGTGCTGGAGGTCAACGCCGAGACCGACTTTGTTGCAAAGAACGAGAAGTTCCTCACCTTTGTAAACGACGTGGCAAAAACCGTGATCGAGCAGGCTCCCGCCGATGTGGACGCGCTGCTTCACTGCACCATTGCGGGTGGCAGTGAAACGGTGGAAGCGGCGCTGCAGGATAAAATCCTGACCATCGGCGAAAACATGAAGATTCGGCGGTTTGAGCGGCTGACCGGCGATCTGGTCGCCTATGTGCATGGCGGCGGAAGGATCGGCGTGATGGTGCAGTTTGACACCAATGTTTACGACAATCCCGATTTCAACGCCTTTGCCAAGGATATTGCCATGCAGGTGGCGGCTTCGGTTCCGCAGTATCTGGACAAGGATTCCGTGCCCGCCGATGTGCTGGAAAAGGAAAAGGAAATCCTCACCGTGCAGGCGATGAACGAGGGCAAGCCGGAGGCGATCGCCCAGAAGATGGTGATGGGACGGATCAACAAGTTCTACAAGGAAGTCTGCCTGACCGAGCAGCCCTTCATCAAGGACGGCGACATCACGGTTGCAAAGTATATCGCCAATACCGCCAAGGAGTTCGGCGGCGAGATCAAGCTGACCCGATTTGTTCGCTTTGAAAAGGGCGAGGGAATCGAAAAGCGGGAAGAAAATTTTGCCGACGAAGTAGCGAGCATGATGAAAAAATAAATCAAAAAGGGCGGGCAACCGCCCTTTTTTTCAGTCTGTCGAAAAAGTCGACGCCGTTTAGCGGTAACAGTATATCATCTATTTTGTTTTGTGGGTATTGAATCCCTCCACCATGCTGCCGCATGGTCCCCCTCCCTTTGACAAGGGAGGTTTTGACAAAGACGGTAGCATGGTAAGTTAAAATGGGATAAGTGAAAATAAGTGAAGTCTTCCGTCAGCTTGTTTTGTTAAAATTTCTATCAAAAGTTCTTTGGTCGCCAGTGCCTCCCTTGTCAAAGGGAGGGGGACCGCGCTCGGCGCGGTGGTGGGATTCCAAACCGCTTTTTCCTCTTACGGTTTTTCGGTTTTGCTTTTGCTCGCGGTCGCGCTCGCGAAAAATGAATCGTATGCCCTGCGGGCGCCGCAGCGCCATTTCCGTCTCCGTGACGGATTCAAAATATTTCCGTTTTAATTTACTACGGGGTTTATTTTGAGGTGATCCTATGACAAAAGAGACATTTTTGGAGTTTTGCAGATCCCTTCCCGACACAGTGCTGGATCAGCCCTTTGAGGACGATTACACCTCATGGGTCGCGCGGCACCGCCAGACGCGGAAGTGGTTTGCCCTGCTGATGTATGTCAACGGGAAGGATATGGTAAACCTCAAATGCGACCCGATGGAAACCGGCTCGCTTCGCGCCGCATGGGAGGGCATTCTTCCGGCTTATCACATGAACAAGGAACACTGGAACACGCTTCTGATCGCCGATCTGCCGGACGATCTGATCCGATCCCTCACCGTCAACAGTTATCACCTGACCGAAAAGAAAAAAAGAAAAGCAGGCAAAAAGGCGTCCTCATAAGGACGCCTTTTTGCTATGATATGGTCATGAAAAGTAATCGCCGCAACATCATAAATCAATCCGCTCAAAGCGTTTGATTGCCCGACACATAGAAACCGCAGTCAACCATGTGAATGCAACGGTACCTGTGAGCCATACACCGGCTTGCAGACCGATGTGGGTAAAGCCAAAGGCGTTCAATGCCGAAAGTGCCGGAATGTGAAACAGTGTTTCACCGATTCCTACAACGAAAAAGGCAACGATAATAAAAGCGACAAAAGGTCTTGCAAACTGATAACCGGTCTTGAAAAAGCCGCCGACAAATATCAGATTGAATAATCCCAACATCAAGAATACAAAGCCGAGATACACCAGATTTGCATTCATCAGGGCATTGCTTCGATAGACGGCGGCATCTGACCATACTGTCATACGAACCAATACGGGTACGGTGGTCAGGATAACATAGCAAAGCTCGATCACAATGCAAAACATATATTTCCCCTTTACCATATCACGCTTGGCAACAGGCAAAAGAGCAGTATAAAGCATATCATTGGCTTCTCTTGCAGATTGAAACGACTGGAACAGCCCAAGGCAGAGAAAGAATGTGCCGATCAGGATAGGATAACCGGGCAAAAATGCCAGCAATCCAAATAGAATAAACAGATAAGAAACCGGTGACGCCGTGAGTTTCATTTCTTTTTTGAGCAGTGTGATCATATTCTGTTATCCCGCTCCATTCTCAATATGCTTTCTTCCAAAGTTTCGCCGTCCTTGCAGCAGTTTGCGGCAAATTCCTCTTTGGAGCAATGCGCAACGATCTTGCCATTTTGTATATACAGAATATCGTCCGCGCATTTTTCGATATCCGAGGTGATATGTGTGGAAAACAGCACCGCCACACCTCTGTTTTTCAGCTCGATGAATATGGTAAGAAGCTCATCTCTGGAAAACGGATCCAGTCCGCTTGTCGGCTCGTCCAAAATCAAGATTTCCGCCTTATGGGAAAGCGCCAAAAGAAGATTGCATTTTACTTTCATTCCCTCGGAAAGCTCGCAGGGCATCTTGTTTTCATCAAGGGAAAACAGCTCCAGATATTCTTTGTATGCACGCTCGTCCCAATTGGGATAAAAGGTTTTCGTGACGGCAACGATATGCTTTATTTTCCTTTTAGGGTAATAGTTGACCGCACCCGTGGAAAAACCGATGCGTTGTTTGATTTCCCTCTCGTTCCCCGAAAAAGGCAAATCAAAATAGCGAATTTCACCGCAATCCGGCTGAGCAAGACCTAACATGGATTTTATCGTTGTCGTCTTGCCCGCTCCGTTTCTGCCGATGAAACCGGTAATGCGACCGGCATTTAACGAGAAGGATATATCGGACAGCCGAAAAGACGGGTATGATTTCGTTAAATCCTTGATCTCACAAAGCGCCATCATTCGTCCCCTTCGGCGGTTTCACATACTGCGGCTGCAAACTGGGAGAACATCGCTTTCGGGGGAATGGCAATTCCTCTCTTTTTATCGCCCAAAAGCACCAGCGTATCGCCCGGTTGAATATCAAAGATTTCTCTTGCCTGTTTGGGTATCACAATCTGTCCCTTTTCACCCACCGTTGCAGTCCAAGCATATTTCCCTTTTGGCTTTGCCATCACGGTTCCCTCCTGATATTAAGTATGATTTGTATAACTAATCATACCACTTTTGTTTTTCTTTGTCAACAGGTATCATAAAGGAAAATAATGCGGTGCAGAGCCATTTTCGGCTCTGCACCGCATTGCTTTCTGATCAAGAAGTTCCCAACTATTTATGGCAAGCGCCGGAGGAAGGGCAGTTTTCGCAGCCGCACCCGCAGCCACAGGAGGAGCCGCCCCGCCGTTTTCGGCGGATCATCGAAACGATCACGCCGATTACCACGGCGGCAACTACCGCCGCAACCAATATGGTGGCAAGATTTGCCGAAAGCCACGCAAGCATACTTTTCCCTCCGTTTTTATCTTACCCGCACACGGGTCGTGAGCGTCTTTGCCTCATGATAGGGCCTGAACAGCATATACAGCAGGATCGCGATAAACGCCACGGCGAAGATCACGCCGATCACATTTCCGTTTCCGGTAAAGAGCATACCCAGCTGATAGACGATCAATGCGATCACATAGGCAAACACACACTGATAGCCGATCGCAAACAGCGTCCATTTTGCACTGTTCATCTCCCGCCGGATTGCGCCGATTGCCGCAAAGCAGGGCGCGCAAAGGAGGTTGAAGATCAAAAACGCATATGCCGCGAGGCGGGTCATTCCCTCAAAATCCAGCACCCCGAACACGCCGACCACTTCCTCCTTGGCGACCAGACCCATAATGGTCGCAATGGTCGCCTTGATGCTGCCGAAGCCGAGCGGTGCGAAGATCCAGCAGATCGCGCCACCGATCATGCCGAGGATACTGTTTTCCAGCTCCATATCGGCGCTGAAGCCGAATGCGCCGTCCACCACGCCGAAGCGAGAGCCTGCCCAGATCAGAATAGACGAAAGGAGTATGATCGTACCAGCCTTCTTGATAAACGACCAGCCGCGCTCCCACATCGAGCGCAGGACATTCGACACCGTAGGCCAGTGATACGCCGGAAGCTCCATGACAAAGGGAGCGGGATCACCCGCGAACATCTTGGTTTTTTTCAGCATGATCCCCGACACGATGATCGCCGCAACGCCGAGGAAATAGGCGCTGGGCGCCACCCACCATGCGCCCCCGAACAGTGCCGACGCGATCAGCGCAATGATCGGCAGCTTGGCGCCGCAGGGGATAAAGGTGGTGGTCATGATCGTCATGCGGCGGTCCCGCTCATTCTCAATGGTACGGGACGCCATGATGCCCGGCACGCCGCAGCCGCTTCCAATCAGCATCGGGATAAAGGATTTGCCCGACAGCCCGAATTTTCGGAAGATACGGTCCATCACAAAGGCGATCCGCGCCATATAGCCGCACGCTTCCAGAAACGCCAGAAAGATAAACAGCACAAACATCTGCGGCACAAAGCCCAGCACCGCGCCGACACCGCCGACGATCCCGTCCAGAATCAGTCCGGACAGCCAGTCGGCACAGCCGATTGCGGTCAGCCCGCTTTCCACCAGCACCGGAATCCCCGGCACCCAAACGCCGTATTCGGAGGTGTCCGGCGCGTCCTCCATCGCCGCGTCATAAATGCCGGTCAGGTCAAAGCCCGCCTCCGCCAGCGCATCGGAAAAGGTGCCGTATGCCTCGTCAAAGCCGCCGAAATCCTCCTCCGCCACCGCGTCAAGAATATCCTCCGCGCCGACCACGCCTGCCGCCTTCGCGTCTTCTGCGATGCCGATCAGCTCGTCCGTCCAGATATGCTCCTTGGCATAGGCAGTCATATCCTCCTCATATGCCGAGGCGCCGATCCCGAACAGGTGCCAGCCGTCGCCGAACAGACCGTCGTTCGCCCAGTCGGTCGCCCATGTGCCGACCGTTGTGATTGAAACATAGTAAACGATAAACATCACCAGCGCAAAGATCGGCAGTGCCGCGAACCGGTTGGTCACCACCTTATCGATCCGATCCGACACCGACAGCTTGCCGGCATGGCGCTTTTGATAGCAGCTTTTGATGACCGAGGCAATATAAACATACCGCTCGTTGGTGATGATGCTCTCGGCGTCATCGTCCATTTCCGCCTCGGCAGCGGCAATATCCTGCTCGATATGCCGCCGCAGGCTTTCGGAAAGCTGTAACTCCTCTAAAATTTTATCGTCCCGCTCAAAAATCTTGATCGCGTACCAACGCTGCTGCTCGGCGGGAAGATGATGTACTGCCGCTTCCTCGATATGTGCGATTGCGTGCTCCACCGCGCCCGAAAAGCTGTGCTGGGGTATCGTTACCTCCCCCTGTGCCGCGCTGACCGCCGCTTCGGCGGCTTCGGTGATGCCCGTACCCTTGAGTGCAGAGATCTCCACCACCCGACAGCCGAGCTGTCTGGACAGCTCCTCGATCCGAATCCGGTCGCCGTTTTTCCGGACCACGTCCATCATATTGACCGCCACCACCACCGGTATCCCCAGCTCGGTCAGTTGGGTCGTCAGATAGAGGTTTCGCTCCAGATTGGTGCCGTCCACGATATTGAGGATCGCGTTCGGACGCTCATGCACCAGATAATCCCTGGCGACGACCTCCTCCAGCGTGTAGGGCGAAAGCGAGTAGATGCCCGGCAGGTCGGTGACGGTGACATCGGTATGCCGTTTGAGCTTGCCCTCCTTCTTCTCCACCGTGACCCCGGGCCAGTTCCCGACAAACTGGTTCGAGCCGGTCAATGCGTTGAACAGGGTGGTTTTACCGCTGTTCGGGTTGCCCGCAAGGGCAATCGTGATTCCCATTCCTATTTCCCCACTTTCTCTTAATTAGTAATGACTAACTCATCGGCAGAAAAAAGGCGGATCATTCCACCTCGATCATCTCGGCGTCCGCTTTGCGGAGCGAAAGCTCATACCCGCGGACAGTCACCTCAATCGGGTCGCCCAGCGGAGCCACCTTCCGAACGGTCACCTCCACGCCCTTTGTGATCCCCATGTCCATAATCCGGCGCTTGACCGCGCCCTCCCCATGGAGCTTCACCACGCGGACCGTACTGCCGATCGGCGTTCCTTTGAGTGTGTTCATCTTCTCCCCTCCTTACAGACCTATGAAACCATGATTTTAGCCGCCATCTCCTTGCTGATGGCAATGCGGGAGTCCTTTACATTCACGATCAGATTGCCGCCCATTGTGGAAACAACGGTCACGCTGCTCCCCGGCACAAAGCCGAGATTTTCAAGATGCGCCCGCACCTCCGGCTTGCCGCCGACCCTACGGATCATGCTTTCTTCCCCAACCGGCGCAAAATTCAGTGGCATCAATATACTCTCCCCCGTGGCTGAAAGGTAAGTTAGGATTATCTAACCGTATATATGTTAGCACACACTAACTCCCTTGTCAAGCATTTTTTTGAAAAAATTTTTTCGCTTGCCAAAATGACAGAAAAGTGGTAAAATAATCTTATTGAAAGGAGGGAACTGCGGTGAAGATACAGGAATCCGCCGAAAATTATCTCGAAACGATCCTGATGCTCCAGAAACGGCAGGGCGGCGTGCGCTCGATTGACATTGCGACCGAGCTTGGCTTTTCCAAGCCGAGCGTCAGCGTGGCGATGAAAAACCTGCGGGAAAACGGCTATATTCAGGTGGACAGGGACGGATTTATCTCCTTATGCGACACGGGTCGCGAAATCGCGGAGCGGATATACGAACGGCACACCCTGTTGTCCCGCTGGCTCACCTCCCTCGGTGTAGATGAAAAAACCGCAGTCGAGGACGCCTGCCGGATCGAGCACGTAATCAGCGCCGAAAGCTTTGCCGCCATCAAGCGGCTGGCAGCAAAAGAGGATTAGAAAAGAGGCTGTTGCAAATGCAAGACAGCCTCTTTTATCGTATGATCTTTTTCGGCTTGATATACCGCTCCTCCTCGCTGAAAACACAGCCGCAGTATTTCTGCATATAAAACCCATGCTCGCGGGCAAAGGTCTGCCCGTCCCGAAACAGCGGGCGAAAGTCCCGCGGCAGGAAGGTAACGCCGTACTCCTTTGCGGCGTCTTGTCCGGTCTTAACAATCAGGTCATGCTGCTGATAGGGGCTGATGAGCAGTGTTGTGGTAAAGGCGTCAAAGCCGCGCTCTGCCGCCGTTTTCGCCGTTTGGAACAGCCGAAGGCGGTAGCACACCGCGCAGCGGTTTTCAAAGTCCTCCCCCACTGCACGGAGAAAGGGACGAAGCCCATAGCCCGACTCCTCTAACAGCGGCAGATCAAGCTCGGCAAGATACTCCCGCAAGGTGTTCCGGCGGGCGCGAAACTCGGTAAACGGGTGGATATTCGGATTGTACCAATAGGCGGTCAGCTCATGCCCTTCCTCCTGCAATGCCGCAATGCACCGATTGGCGCAGGGCGCACAGCAGCAGTGCAATAACACCCTCGCCATATCAGAAGATCAGATACCGCGCCGTCTTATGGCAGTACGCGGCATAATCGGGGCCAAAGGTTTTCCGCAGATATTTTTCCTCCTCCAGTATCTGCATATGAAGCAGACCGACTGTGAGGATCAAAAGGCAGAGATGCGGCAGATTGGCAAAGAGCAGGAAAAACCCGATATAAAACAGGTCAAAGCCCACCACGACAGGATTCCGGCTGATCGCATAAGCGCCCCGCACGGCAAGCCTGCGCTGCGGTGTGCCGGTGACGCCGACCCGCCAGCTTCTGCCCATGGCGACTTCTGCCAGTGCCAGACAGCCGATCCCGATCACACAGAGGATCACGCCGATCACCCGAATAACGGTGCTTTCGAGCCGGTACCGGTTGATAAACAGATTCACACACTCGAGCAGGGCAAGCAGCAGACAGGAAGCCATCAGCAGCCGCTCGATCCGCAGCGTTTCCCGCTCCTTCTCCCCCACTGCCCTGCCAAGGGCAAAAACGGGATACCCGCTTCGGTGCAGGCTGATCCCCCGCCAGAGATAAATGCCGTAAAACAAAACCAATACGATGACGCCCCAAATCTGAAATCCGCTCAAGCGGCTCACCTCATTTACGATAGTCTGTTTTAATCATAACAAAAGCCGCGAAAATAGTCAAGAAACGACAGCGGAAACCCGAAAAGAAAATATTGCAAAACCGCAAAAGAAGCCTTATAATAGAAGTAACATTTTACCATGAAAGGACGCGAGCATATGGCAAACAACAGATATGTAGGCGATTATCCCGCCATCGGTATCCGCCCCATCGTGGACGGCAGACGGGGACCCATGAAGCTGCGGGAAAGTCTGGAGCCGCAGGTCATGGCAATGGCAAAGGCTGCCAAAAAGCTGTTTGAGGAAAACCTCCGCTACTCCAACGGCGATCCGGTTCGGGTGGTGATCGCGGACAAGATCATCGGTCGTGTGCCGGAGACTGCCGCCTGTGCGGAGCAGTTTAAGAAGGAAAATGTGGCGGTCACCCTTTCGGTGACGCCCTGCTGGTGCTACGGCGCGGAAACCATGGACATGGATCCCACCACCATCAAAGCGGTCTGGGGCTTCAACGGAACCGAGCGCCCCGGCGCCGTATATCTCGCCTCGGTGCTTGCCACCCACGCCCAGAAAGGGCTTCCCGCTTTCGGCATCTACGGTCATGAGGTGCAGAATGTGGACGAGGTCACCGATATTCCCGACGATGTGAAAGAAAAGCTCCTGCGCTTCGGGCGCGCGGCGATCGCGGCTGCCACCATGCGCGGCAAAAGCTATCTCCAGATCGGCTCGATGTGCATGGGGATCGGCGGCTCGATCATCGACCAGCAGTTCATGGAAGAATACCTCGGTCTGCGGGTCGAGAGCGTGGACGAGGTGGAGATCCTCCGCCGCATGGAGGAAGGCATCTACAACAAGGAGTCCTACGAAAAGGCGCTCAAATGGACCAAAGAGCACTGCAAAGAGGGACGGGACGACAATCCCGACTTCGTCCGCTTCAACCGTGAGCAGAAGGACAAGCAGTGGGAGTTCACCATCAAGATGTACTGCATCATCAAGGATCTGATGAACGGCAATCCCAATCTCCCCGCAGGCTTCGAGGAGGAAATGCTGGGGCATAACGCCATCGCCGCCGGCTTCCAGGGTCAGCGGCAGTGGACCGATCACTGGCCCAACTGCGATTACCCCGAAGCGGTGCTCAACTCCTCCTTTGA
>CANQKY010000042.1 GCA_947624575.1 uncultured Clostridia bacterium | reverse complement strand
AAACTTGACGCTGCCGTGAACGAGACCAAAATGAAGCCTGTCTGGAGGGATGCTTTTATGATGTATCAGATGAAACAGAGGGAAGCGGAATTGAGGGGCGAAGTAAAAGGCCGGGAAGAAAACGCCATTGAGACTGCGAAGAGGATGCTCCTCAAGGCGATGCCAACCGACCTGATTGCTGAACTCAGTGGCCTACCTCTCGCCGAAGTGAACGCGCTCAAGGCCCAGATGGTCCACTAAGCCCATAGAACAAATCAGCCCTCCTCGGATGGATGTTCCGGGGAGGGCTTCATCATTATCTAGAAGACAGTATATTGTCAATGCAACCATTCTTCCACTCTCTTCAACGCCGCCGCGATCACCTGATCCATATCGTAATACTTGTACTCACCCAATCGTCCGCCGAAGACGACCTTTTGCTCCGCATCCGCCAGCGCTCTGTACTGTGCGTACAGCGCACCGTTCTTCTCGTCGTTAACAGGATAGTACGGCTCGTCGCCTGGTTTCCATTCGCTGCTGTACTCCCGGCTGATGACGGTTTTCGGAATATCATTGCCTTCGTCGTCCTTGCCGAACTGGAACCATTTATGCTCGATAATTCGTGTATATGGCGTTTCCCGGTCGGTGTAGTTCATGCCTGCCACGCCCTGATAATTTGCCTGATTCAACGTTTCTGTTTCAAACCGCACGCTGCGGTATTCCAGCGGCCCAAGGCAATACCCAAAGTACGCATCAATCGGGCCCGTATAAATCACCTGCTCCGCCAGTCCATCCAGTTCCGCCTTGTTTGCAAGGTAGTCTATCCCTAAGCGCACCTCAACGCCATCCAGCATGTTGGCCACCATCTTTGTGTAACCGCCGACGGGAATGCCCTGGTATGGATGCTCAAAATAATTGTTATCAAAGCGCAGCCGAACGGGCAGCCGCCGGATGATGAACGCGGGCAATTCCCTGCAATCGCGGCCCCACTGCTTTTCCGTGTAGCCTTTCACCAGCTTTTCATAGATATCGCGACCCACCAGGGAAATGGCCTGTTCCTCCAGGTTGGTGGGTTCGTTTGGGATTTCCCGGCGCTGCCGGTTCAGTATCTCCATGGCCTGATTCGGAGTTTGAATGCCCCACATTTGCCGGAAAGTGTTCATGTTGAAAGGCAAGTTATACAATTCACCATGAAAATTGGCGATGGGTTCATAACGGAAATGATTGAACTTCGCAAACCGCTGAACATATTGCCAGACTTCCTCATTCGCTGTATGGAAGATATGCGGGCCATACTGATGGACATGGATACCCTCAACAACCTCCGTATAAATGTTTCCAGCAATGTGTTGACGTTTATCGATCACCAAACACTTCTTCCCCATCTTCGTTATCCGCTCGGCAAAGACTGCGCCATAGAGACCTGCACCGACGATGAGATAGTTGAATTCCTTCACTGCAAAACTCTCCATTCGCTCTGATTTTTTGATTTTTACTGTTTATGGTTTCTTTTTCCTTGCAAAAAGGCTAGTTCCCTTTTGGGAAGCTTGCCGAAGCGCAACAAGCAAAAATTCATTTTTCAATAGGTACAGGACGCCAAAATATGCGGGTATAGAAGCCAAAATCACCAGCGTTACATACATAAAATCATACTCGAACACATGTCCTGCCAGCCACGCGATCAGAGGGATCGGCAGCGCTGCCAGCCAGTACTGGAAATACACGCGGAAGATTCGCTTCATGTTGAAAAAACGACTCGCATTATAAAAGCTCACCATGGCAACGCATACTTCCGCGACAACCGTGCCGATAGCGGCGCCGCATTCCGCCAGACGAGGGATAAAAACCATATTGCAAATAAAATTGGTGATCGCTCCCACAACGGTGGCAGCGACGCTGCGCTTTTCCTCCCCCAGCGGAATCAGGGTTTGCTGATTGGTCGAAACGCTGAAAGGAATCACGATCACCGTGATGGTCAATATCTGCATTGTCAGGTTTGCCGACAGGAAACCGCTGCCGCTGAATAATCTCAGGATTTCTTTGCTGAGTACAAACAATCCCACAGCCGCGGGGACGCTCAGCATAAAGACATAGTTATATGCTTTATTGACGACCTCCTTGACCTTTTCCTTTTCACCGCGTCCAACATAATACGACAGCCTGGGAATCAACGCCATGCTCAGGGAAAAAATCACCGTATTCACGACGCGGGTGATTTTAACAGCCGCCGTGTATCTGCCCACTGCCGCGTCATTCTGCAGAAAGCCCAGCATGGCCGTATCCAGCACCGTGTACATTTCTGCCGACAGCACCATGGCAAACAGCCACAGCAGCGGCCGCAAATGTTTTCTGAACTGATACGCGTCCAGCCGCCGGAAACTGATCCATCGCCTTGCGTTCCAGAAATTCAGAAGGAACGGCCCCGACGTTGCAACCAGATAAACGATCATGTAGGGAATCACATCGTCCGCCGTTCGGACAAAAACAAACATGGCGACGAGGGCGATTCCCTGAAAGGCAAAGGACCGCAGGGCAAGGTAACGGTATTTCTCCAGCGCCTGATAGAGCCACTCCATGCCCATTCCCTGCATGAAGATTGCGACGCTGTTGATCAGCAGCAGCGTTTGATAATCGTGAAACTTGGGAATCAGACAAAGCGCCACGATCAGTAACGCATAGGAAAACAGGGTGGACACCAGATTGATCAGCAGCATCTCCTGGGAAAACCGGCTCAATTCTCTGCGGTCGTCACGACGCTTTGCCGCCTCGCGCACCCCATAGTTATCCATTCCGAGCATAGCGAGCAGCGTGAACCACGTGATGATCGACTTGGAGAATGAGAATTTCCCGATGCCGTCCTCTCCGAGGACGCGCGCTGCGTACATGAAGGTGATGAGTGGAAAGATATTCTTTGATAATGTCCGTAGCAAATTGAATAGTATGTTATTTGCCATCTCAAATTATCCTTCTCCCTTGTGAAAGGTTTATCTTATACGCTTCAAACGAATCCTTTTTCTGAACATGAGTTCATACAGGATATAAATGGACACAATATTTCTAAAGGTGCCAAGCGATATGACAGTCGAAAACAATCGCTCTGCAAAAAAAGTAATCGTAATTGCATAATAAATTGAGCCAAAGAATATAATCATCATGTCTCCGCGTTTTTTCTTCACATATTCATATATCGTTGAAAAGATGATTGCGTTGGCAATTGTGAAAATATATACACCCCATATGCCGAAATCATAGTGATACGTTCGAATAAATGTATAAACATTCCCGAGTGAAACTCCTTCGACACTGCGAAATTCAAGATGCACAATATATGGATCTATCTTCAATACTCCTGCGCGAATAAGCGCTGAGATTATACTATAAAAAGTGTATTTACCAAAGATGTTGGATCCCTGTGGCGGTTTTTGAAAATACAAATCCAAATCAAGAATTGGCGCGCCTGTATATTGTGCGATATAATCCATCGCATTCTTCGAATTCGTTCGGCCGGCAAAACCGCGCAATGCTGAAAACAAGAAAAGGATAAGTATAGTAATTGACATCAATTTCATCAGAAATCTGATGGAATAGGTTTTATACCTCCCCAAGCGCTGTATTCTCAACAAGTGATAGATTACAGCGCATGCAATGATATCGTAAACTATACCACCTCTCGCACCACCTAAAAAACCGTTTACGATACAAAGAGAAAAAATAATAAGGCACTGAAACCTTTGAGATTGGGGTACCTTTTTGTAAAATTTTAGGAGATTAAACCCACAAATGATGAAAAGGACATTTACCATGCCGATCATTTGTTTCAATAAAAAGGGCTGTTTCGTATCCATATCGGCTGTATAGGAGCTGGCGCTTCGATATGCTGCCATCATATTGACAAATGTATCCCTCATTCCTCCCACTCGGCGAACCTCTGAAAACTGCCATGCAATAGTCGCCAGTATAAACAGAATACATCCCATCAATACAACCGTAGGTATCGGCGTGGCCTTCTGCGTGTCGGCACTTACAGGTTGGATTCTTATTTTTGCGAAAATGCCATGAATCGCTATGCCGATAAACACACTGACAGCAAGGCAGGATAAAATCATCCAGACAGTAAACCCGTGCAAACGATAATTCATATTCGCCATCAGATAAATCAACATCATCGCCGCAAAGATGAATGTCATGACCTGTAATGTCATCGGTGCGAAGAAATCGCGCCCGCTAAAATAATAGCTGACCAGAAACAGAATAACCAATCCTAACAGCAGCAAATACTGCAACTCAAGTTCCTCCCTTGCCACCAACACAGCATTATCTCATGATTCTCGCCTTCACCGCATAAGCAAAGCGCAGCGGCCAAATCCAGGGGAGTCGCAAAAGCAACTTCAACACCTTTTGATTCCGATTCATGCAGGAGGTGTGCCCTGTCCGGATCGCCTCCGCATAGATCGGAAGCCTTTTACGCTCCTTGATCTGCCTTGCGTTTTCCCTGTAAGATTGGGGATTCATTGCGTGAAAATAGCAGCAGTTGAGTTCGCTTCCGATGTAAACCAGCGTGCGCGCCATCATGACGTCATACAGCCTGGGGCTTAATTGCCCATCGGTCGTTCTCGCTTTCAGGAAATCAACCAGTTCTTTCAAAAACGCATAGTTGATCTTCGGTTTATCGGGGTTATAATTGTGAGAAATGGAAGTGGCTACCACGCGGTAGTGATACCCGATGATGGGGCTGACAGCCGTGCGCGGATTCTGGTCAAAGATCATCGTGTTGAACCAGATATCTTCATGCGCTTTTCCCTGGAAATAGGCGGAGCGTGAACGCACGTAATCCAGCCGATAGATTTTGTCCCACGGCACGCAGATATTGGTCGTTCGGGACGAACCCGGCTTCAGCATGATGCACAGCAGTTCATCCGGATCTTTTGTATCCAGCATGCCGCTGACACCTTCAAAGGAATGGAGCGTCCAACGCTGTTTGCCTTCCATGATTCTTCCACTGGAGGTCACGATGTCTACTTCTCCGGAATGATCGTTGGCCATGTTCATCAGTTTTTCGTAGAAATCGCGTTCGAGCCAGTCGTCTGAATCCATGAAAGTGATCCATTGGCCCGTCGCCATACGAATCCCCTGATTCCGCGCAGCGCTCAGTCCCTCGTTTTCCTTGTGAATGACGGTGATGCGCTTATCCTTAGCCGCGTATTCATCGCAGATCATGCCGCACCCGTCCGGCGAGCCGTCATCGATCACAATGATCTCCATGTTCTGATACGTTTGCCCGATCACGCTATCCAGGCACTCCCGCAGGTAAGGTTCTACCTTGTACACCGGAATGATGACGCTCAACTTTTCCATTTAGGCAGCCCTCCCGTATGCAATCGAAACAAATTGGTATTCACGATGCCAATTTGTCCGAATGCAGTCCAAGAGAGCTATCGATTTACGATACCCCCCCCCCGTTTTTTTGCGATTGTGGATCGCTTCTCTGACCTTCATGATGTTGGCTCCTTTCTTTTCAAATAAAATTGTATTTGGCATCCCTCCTGGGATTAACCTCAGCAACCAGTATGGCAAATAACGCGTCTTGCGCAAGATACGCAGAAGCATTCCCACTTTCCCGACGTGCTCCGCCATATCGTAAACAGCACGGCTGTTTTCCCGGCAATTCGCTTCCAACTGCCGTATTTTTCTTAAGTTTTCCGCGCATATCTTATCCAGCAGCAGAATCTTGACCGTCATCAGATAACAGCCGGCGATTCTGCGGGTAATATACACGCGGTTACTACTTGCCGTGACATCTTGCGACGCGCCAAATTCGAGCAAATCGCAGCAGATATTCAGCACCATCTGCTGATTTTTCAGCAGTGACGCTCTGCTCACGCTCTGTCCGTCATGCCCCATGCGGTAGCAGTACACCGGCCACGCGAGATAAAGAAGCGTTTTTGCCAGCACCATTGGCTTGATAAAATAGGGCATATCCGCATACATGCGGCACGTCGACAACGTCAGACCGCATTTCCTTAACAGCTCTGTCCGATAACAGATGTGCCACATATTCAGCAGCGTCAACTGATCGGCAACCTGGCTGATTGCTACTTCCCGATCCGCGGGTGCTCCAGCGACTCTTTTGAGCTGCATGGATTCAGGATCAGAACCGCACAGATAGTCCGTTGCAACCACGTCAGCGGTGGTCGTTTTTAAGGCGTGTACCAGGCGAACCAAGCCCTTTGTGTCGAACCAGTCGTCGCCATCCAGCACTTTGTAGTATGTGCCTGTTGCCCGGGCAATCCCTTCATCGTATGTGGATCCGTAGCCGCCATTCTCTTTATGGATGGGAATGAATGTCCCCGGATACTTTGTCGCATACTCCCTTGCGATTTCCAGCGTGCGATCCTTCCCGCCGTCATCTATGACAAGAACTTCCAAATCATCCTTGATTTCTGTCGCAGTCAATGAGTCAAGGCAGTTGCCGATATAGCGCTCCATATTATAGGCCGCAATCGCCACTGTCAATATCTTACCCATACTGATATCGCTCCCTCATCGCAATGAATTTTTCGAGGCCCTAAATCGTTCCAAATCCACCTGATAAATCTGATCCAGATTCGTCAAGGGGCTCCAGCCAAGCCTCTGGATTTTATCAATACGCTGGCGCATGGTTCTGGTCGGCAGATAACCTTCTTTTTCCGCCGCGTCCTGCGCCGCGGTTATCACCTTTAACGCAGGGCAAAAGCGCTCAAAAACTGTCGCCGCCAATTCTTTCACGGACATATAGGTCTGGGGATTGGTGGCATTATACGCTTCTGCGCGCTGCCCCTTGAACAAAACGGTCAAAACGGCGCAAACGGCGTCCAACGAATAGATCATGCTTTTTTTGGTCGTCCCTGCCGATTTCATCACGAAATCCTTATTTTCCAGCACACACTGCAAAATCTGATTTTCTACTTTATCATTTTCATAGGGCTGCAGCAGCCCTTGAATGACCGTCGGCCGCAGAATCTTTACATCCGTTCCGTATTCTGCGGCATAGCTTACGCACAGCAATTCCGCAGCTTTTTTCCCCAGCGGGTAACAATTGCGGATGTTCAGGCTGTCTATCGCGCCAACATAACTTTCGTCAATCGGCTCCTCTGACCGCGGCAGGCCATATGCTTCTTCGGAAGAAAGATATACCATTTCGGCATGATATTTCGCAGCAAGATCGAGCATCTTCCGGGTTCCCTCTTGGATGACCAGCATGGCCTCTACCGGCTGTGAAATAAAGAACCGCTTGCTCGTCGGCGCGGCAGCGTGAATCATCGCATCTACTGGGCCGCATGCTTCCTCGTGGCCAAAGGCTACGTATGTTATCCGATCATCAGCCTCGATATAATCCGGTAAACGCTTTGGTTCGCGTGTGGAGGCATAAATGCGCACATTCGCATGATGAAGTTCATTTTCCATCAAAAGCCACTTGATGAGACCCGACCCCACGATTCCTTTGCTGCCCGTGATAAGAATCCGTTTATCTCTCATATAGCTGCTGAAATCAAACGAATTCAAATACCGTGTGAATTCCCGCTGTTCAATCTCCGGCAACCGCATATGCAACCTCCCTTTCGCACCGCAGCCCAAAAATTACAGCATATCTTGCAATTTCCTTATCACCTGATCGGGCAGCTTGGGACCGCCGCCGATAAAATCCCCGCCCGCGACAATCCCCGGCAAACATTCGCAGTCTTCATAATTCAGTTCAAACAACGCCGGTTGGTCATCCGTCAGCTGTTCTTCGTAACGCACGATATCTTCTTCCGTCTCCATGCTATATGCACGAATCCCATAGGCCTCGGCAATTCTTCTGAAATCGCAGGAGAAATAATCGCCCTCCGATTCCGAAGTGGCCACAATCCGGCTGCCCAAATACTGCTTCTGAAACATGACAATGTTCCCCAGCGCCTTGTTGTTCAGCACAAACAGCTTAATCGGCAGATGATTTTTCGCAATGGTATTCAGTTCCTGAATGTTCATTTGCGCACCGCCGTCCCCGTTAAAGGAGAACGTCGGCCGCCCATTGCCGTAAAAAGCGCCGATCGCAGCGGGAATCGCATACCCCATCGTGCCAAGACCGCCCGAAAGAAAGCACGTCGTTTTTTCCTTGACAACTGCTGACTGCGCACCGTAAATCAGATTTTTCCCGACGTCCAGCACGATATTTGCATTTTGGGGAAGGCGTTCCGTGATCTTCTCCATGATTTCGTTGCCGGGCGTTATGTCGGAACGCCTGAGCAGCGTCCTGACCTGCTGACACGTTTCCAGCCATGCCTGATGAACCGGCACACAACCGGCGTCGCGCAGCGCATTCAGAAGACCCGGAACAAAGGAACGCAGATCGGCCATGACCTGAACTTCTTGATCCTTAATCTTCCTTTGCAGTTCAGCCGCATCCAGATCCACCCGAACAATCTTTTCAGCTTTTGGGGCAAACAAATCTGGATTATGACCAATCTGCTTGGAGCATAATCTCGTTCCGAGGGTTAACACATAATCGGCATGCTCCAGGATGAGCCCGGCTTCCCGCCGGGCGGTTCCGCCAATATATCCCATACGATAAGGGCTTTCCGACGGCAGAAGGCCGGAAGCGGGCAGGGTATTCACAATCGGTACTTGCAGGATGTTTGCCAACTGACGGAAAGCATCCTGAAGCCCCGCCTGCATAATGCCGGCCCCGGCAATGATCACAGGACGTTTGGCGTTTTGGATTTCTTTCACATAAGCTTCGCAGTCTATTGATTCCGGGGAAGGAAGAACAACGGGCGCAATGCTCTCAATGGTGAGCACTTCACGGCAAATATTGATCGGAAAATCCAAATAGACCGGGCCTTTCCGGCCGCTCATGGCCGTCATGAAGGCGTCGTTCAGGCACTGGGGAATATCGGTATCGGTATCCACGTCATACGCTTTTTTGACGATCGGTTCAGCCACCCTGACGGCCTGGATTTCCTGAAAACCAAGCTGCCGCAAAGGCCGTGCCCTTTTCTTGTCCTTGGTATTCACCTGACCGGACAGGAACAGCACCGGGATGGAATCAAACCAGGCGTTGGCAATGCCCGTCACCAGATTGGTAAAACCGGGGCCGCTGGTGCTGATCGCAACGCCCAGCCTGCCGGATGCCTGCGCGTAAGCGCACGCCGCCAGGGCTGCCCCCTGTTCATTGCTGCAGGAATGATACCGAATCTGCTCCCTGTATCTCCCTAAGGAGTCAAAAATATAAGCGATCATTCCGCCCTGATAGCCGAAGACATCCGTGATTCCGTTTGCAATCAGAAACTCTGCAAAATAATCTGCCGCCGTGATTTGCCGCATCGTTGTGATTCACCTTCCAAATGTATGTTTGATCGGAGATTGCGAAATGGCAATGCCATTTTCAATGTCATGGATCTGTTGAATTCTGCTTTGGTGATAGCCGCCGAGAAAATCGGTTGTTAAAAAAATATTCAGCCGTCTGATCACGTCATCCAATGCCATCTGGCTTTGACCAAAGGCAATCACATTTGCATCGTTATGTTCCCGCATCTTTTGAGCAACCTCATCCGAATACGCGATACCGCATCGAATACCTTTCACCTTGTTTGCGGCAATCATAATTCCGATACCGGTTGCGCAAATCACCACGCCAAATTGACATCTGCCCGATGTAACTTCCTGGCCAACCCTTTCACCGTAAAGAGGATAATCAACAGGCAATGAATCATTGTACGGGCCAACATCAATAACTGTGTAACCTTTTGTTCGCAAATGTTTCTGAATTTCACATTTATATTCAAATCCTCTTCTGTCGCTTCCGATTGCGATTCCCGCCATCTTATTGTCCATGCTCATTTCCTCATCCATTCGGGACGCTTGCTGTCCAAAAGCGCTGTAAAAATCTCGATGTCCTCTGACGTGGTCAGCTTGATGTTTTTTTCCGAACCGGCTGACAAATACACCTTTTTCCCCATTTCAACGTACAATGCGCAGGATGCGATGGACGGCTCCAGATCGCGCTTGACAGCCTCCTTGTGTACTTCAATCAGTTCATTGAGAAAGAAGGACTGTGGCGTCTGCGTAATTTTGAGGTTGTCGCGGGGAACCTGATCCTCTGAGACAACGGAATCACTGGTACGCAGCATGACAGAGGTGCAGGGAATGACGGTCGTCGCATTGCCGTATTTCCGGCAGACGCGGATATTGTCCGATATGATTTCCGCGCTGACCATGGGGCGGATGGCGTCATGAATCAGCACGATGTCATCATCGTCATGGTATCGCGTCGCCAGGTCGCGCAGTCCGTTGCGGATGGAGTCCTGCCCGGTCGCGCCGCCGCTCACAATGTTTTCCAGCTTCGTGATGCCAAACTGCCGCGCGTATGCCCACAGGATGTCGTGCCATCCATCCAGACACACCACCTCAATCGCGTCAATATTGGGATGTTGCTGAAAGGCCTCCAGCGTGTACACCATCACCGGCTTATCCTTCACATTGATGAACTGTTTCGGAATATCCTGATGCATCCGTGCACCGACGCCGCCGGCAATAATCAGCGCAATATTTTTCATCACAGCTCTTCCCTCATTTCACCTGAAATACTTTTTTACATCATTTTTCTCATGGCGTCATGTGCTTCCGTTTCAACATCATCATATTGCTTAGGCGTCATGTAGTCTCCATAAAACAGTGTCAGGATTTCATCGTAATTTGCGTGAACCATCAGCTGCGTATCTTCAAAAGCAACGATTTTGAATTCTTCCATTTCCTTCGCAGGAAGAAGCCATTTGTCGATCGGCTGAAACCCGTCGTTGCTTCTAAAAATTTGATTTCTTTTTCCACAGAGAAAATGCGTATTATAATATGTGAACAACCGAAGCGGCACACCGTCCGGCAGCAGTCTACCCACTTTCTGGAAAAAACCATATAGTCTATACTTCCATGGGCTGTACTTTTTTCTCATCAATGCCGCCGTTAAATTGACTGAATCGTCAATAAAGGCGCGAAGAAACATATTGCCGTATATCTTCAATACCACTCCCCACCGGTTATTCACAATATAATCATAAATAAAGAAATCAACAAAAACTGTCTGCCTGCCTTCTCTTTTCAGAATGAGGCGCGGCACACGATGATCGTTTTCAAAAGAGATATTATCAACAAAATGCTCTTTCTGAATGCATTGTATAAAGCGGTCGTACTCTTTTCGGGAAAAAGCCACATCGGCATCATTGTCCCATGGGATAAACCCTTTTTCCCGAATCGCTCCTAAGAGCGTTCCACCGTGCAGGGTATAGCAAATCGCATTTTTCTGGCAAATTTCATGGATTGTTTTCAGCAGAAAAAGCAAATCCTGATGGAGCTCAACTAATTCAGGATTGGACGGCACAGTTTTATCCCTCCTAACCGTTTTATCTTCTCAGAGGGCAGTTATCCTGCCCTCTTGCTGAACAAAAACTCCTTAAACCTCCCAAACGACTTGAGCGCGCGCTTCAAGTCCTCGGGATCCTTCAGAGCCATCCAGATTCTGTGCCCGATATACCAGGGACGCATATAGAAACGCCGACGGCAGTAGTTGCAATAGTCTACCAGTTCTTTCGCTGTAACGTCGCCGAAATGGAAAGTCGTATTATGATTTCCGTCTTCCTGAAGATACTCCGTATATTTGCCGCTCAGATACCCCTGGGCCACCGCCCAGTCATAGGCCTCTGTTCCTGGGAAGGGCATCAGAGGATAGAACTGCGCCGTGTCCAGCTTCAGCGTTAGCGCCACGTCGAGCGTTTCCTTCATGGTCTCCCGCGTCTCGCCCTTGTTGCCGAAGATAAAGCAGCCGTGAACCTGCATGCCGGCTTTCCTTACGTTATCCACGAAAGGCTTGAACTGCTCGACCTTTGTACCCTTCTTGATGTTGTTGAGGATCGTCTGATTCCCACTCTCAAAGCCCGGCAGCAGCAGACGGCATCCCGCCTTCTTCATCCACACCATCGTCTCATAATCCAGGGTGACCCGCGAGTTGGCCATCCAGCGCAGTCTTTTGTTCAGCTTCTTCTCGATCAACAGCCTGCAAATTTCCTGAACGCGCTGCTTATCCGCCGTGAAGGTGTCGTCCTCGATCACCACTTCTTTGACTTCGGGGAAATTCTCCGCGATGTATTCGAACTCGGCCACCACGTTTTCCGGGCTGCGGAAACGGTAAGTATGCCCGTGCATCGTCTGCGGATACAGGCAGAAATAGCAATGGAACGGGCAGCCGCGACCGGTAAAAATCTGAATTTCAGGATAGGCCGCAATCGAAATGAAGTAATCCTTGACATCCAGGTGTTCCTTGATGAACTTTGCCGCCATGGGCACGTCGTCCATATCGGTAATATACGGCATGTCTTCATTCGACTGGATGGTTCCGTCTGCACAGCGATAGGTAATCCCCTTCACTTCGCGCCAATCTTTTCCGTCCCGGATCGCGTCCGCAACGCCGCTTACGGTCAGATCATATTCTTTTCGGGCAACTGCGTCGATTTCCTCATGCAGCCCCAGGGTTTCCTCCGGCAATGTAGATACATGGGTGCCCACCATCATGACGACGGCGTCAGGGTACCTTGTCTTTAATTCTGCCGCGAAGGCGGCGTCCTCGTAGATCGACGGCGTCGTGGCGTCCACAACGAACAGCCTGGTTCCCTCGCCCTGCGCTGCGATCATGGCCAAGCAATCGTCCCGGCTGATCTGCTTGGCCGGCGCGTCAATGAACTTCACGTCATAACCGTTGCGCTCCACGCGCGCCGCCGCGTAAATCAGCCAAAGCGGATAGTAGAAGCATCCGCTCTTGGTAATCGCCGGGCTTCTCTGTTCCCGGGAGAACTTACCATACTCGGACTTGAAAGGGGGGTTGACAAAAAACACCTTCATGAATGTGACACTCCTATCTCTTGCTTTTTAGCTTATGGAACAGGGAAGGATTGCTTTTGCGTACCAGGTAGACCGCTTGATACAGCACACAGGTTAGCCACGTCCAGCGCATCTTAATTGGAAACGTTAGAATCCCCATCATCCTGCTTCTGCATCTTGCGTGTTTTCCCGCTTCCATCACGTCTGGGTGGGCGATAATCTGTGTGATCCGCGCACGCTTTTCCTTCCCGGAAAGCTTGTTTTCTGCGTGGAAAATGTTTTCGATGCACCCCGCGGTGCGTTCGATAAACTCCCGGCTGACATATTCTCTCGCACATTCGTCCCACACGTCCATCGCCTTAAAGTGTGTTTGAAACTCGATATATTCTTTATGTCGGATGTCAAAGTAATCTTCGCGGTACTTCTCCGACGTGGAACCTGTTCGCTCGCGCACATAATAGTACAGGCATTGATCCGTCAGGGCGATGCTTCCGCAGTTTTCAAGATAGGCCCTGTTGAAGACACGATCCTCTGTGTATATATGGCCGTCACGGTATTGGATGCCCTTTTTCCGGATAAGATCCATGCGATAGATCTTGTTCCAGACATTATACAGCATATCCCGATCCCATAGCTCCACCAGCTTTTCACGGATCGCATCTCGCCCGCGCAGAATGCAGCCCGGATAGTTTTTTTCTTCCAGATATGGCTCCGCGTCGTCTCTTTCGACCTTGAAATAGTATCCGCAAACCCCCATGTCCGCTTCCGTCCTGTCCATGAGATCCACCAGGATCTCATACATCCGCGGATCAAGTTCGTCGTCCACATCCATGAACGTCACATACGGACTGTCTACGATTTCAAGTCCTGCGTTCCTTGTCTGCGCCGTGCCGCCGTTTGCCTTGTGAATGACATGGCATCGCGCATGTGGCGTGACAATGCGTTCCAGCGTTTCCTTCGTATCATCCGTAGAACCGTCGTTCACAAAGATTGCCTGCCAATCCCTGAACGTTTGCTTCTCCAGGTTTTCCAGACAATTCTGAATGTACGGTGCTCCATTGTATACAGGTACGACAATGGAGAGTCGTGCATGTTGCTTTTCAGAATCCGCAAGGCTTTTTTCCCGCGATGCGTTTCCTGGAACGCCCGCCTGCATCGCATACGCATCGTCGCAAGCACAGACCGCGCAAAGACGCTCATCACACCGCTCCGTCACGCGCATGCCACCGCCCCTTCGGTGGCACGCGAAAGCGACGCGGATGACAGCCAATCACAGCAAGAAATGGGAGCTATTTGTTTTCTAGCGTACCCCCCCCCGATGATTTGACGCTGCATCTTACGAATACACATCCATTTTCTGTACCGATGCTTGATGGGCATCATATACAGTGTGATTAACCTCGCCGTCCATGCGGCTATCGGCTTCGGCAGCGCATGGCAGAAATTCGTGTACATTCTCCGTAACCGCGTGTTCGGGTTTTCCCACAGCGGTTCATCTTTCCACGGCGTCATGCTCCGATATTCCAGATATCTTTGCACACAGGGATGCGTGCAGCCCTTCACCCATGGACGGATGGAAAGGTAGAAGTTACTGGTAAAGTGAACCATCACAGGATGTTTTCTCGCCTCTTCCACTTCTTCCGGCGAATAAAACCGCTTTATCCCTCGCGCATAGAGCATCTGCTTATATGGGAAAGCGTAGATCTGCGTGATCGCGTTATAGCGCAGGGGTAAAAGGAGAATATCCCCGTCAAACACGGCGTTCAGCACGCCCTCGTCGGGGAATGGAATATATCCACCCTGGCTTTTGATAAAGTCCAGGAATCGCTTTTCCGCCTGTTCCTCGCGCCAGCGTTTCAAATTAATTAACAGCAGGCCCGAGTTATAATAGATGCCTTCTCTTGAAAGTCCTAGCTGCGTTCGAAAGGACGGGTTCTGCGCGCAATCTGTCATACCCACGGAATACTTGGAAATATCCATATTCCAAAGCGCTTCCACCGAATCTTCAAACATGGTGTCGCAATCCGCGTAAATCACTTTGTCTATATCTTGCGGCAGGAGCGACGCAATAAACAGCCTTCCGCAGGTTGCCATTCGATTATAGGAAGGAATGACCACATCCATTCCGACCAGCTTTTCCATATCAGGCATCGGAAGCGTGATGATCGACCGCCCATACGCCTGAGCGATCGCTTGAAACCTGGCCTTGCTCTCTTCCCCGATATGATCCTCGATCAGATAGACTGTGATCTCGTCGGCCCCCTTGTTGTTTTCAAACAGGGAGAGAACCGAGGTTGCAAACACGCCGGAGAATCTTTCATCCGCGTTGTAGACAATGATCATGTTTTTTGTGACCCCCAGTTCATCGTCTCCAGCTTTTCATGCCACTGCCACGCATGCTGGACAATGGTCTCAATGTCCGCGTACCTGGGTTCCCAGCCAAGGACCCGCTTCGCTTTCTCGCTGGAACCCACCAGCGTTGCCGGGTCGCCGGGCCGGCGGTCGGTCAGCGTGACCTTGAATTCCCGGCCCGTCACTTTCCGCACCGCCTCGATTACTTCCAGTACGCTCGTGCCGCGCTCGTTCCCCAGGTTGAAGAAGTCCGTCTCGCCGCCGCTTTGCAGGTACTTCAGTGCCAGCACGTGCGCGCTCGCCAGGTCTTCCACGTGGATGTAATCCCGGATGCAGCTGCCGTCCCGCGTCGGGTAGTCCGTGCCGAACACCTTGATATCCGGTCGCTTTCCCGCCGCCGCATCCAGCACCAGCGGAATCAGGTGCGTCTCCGGAGTGTGGTCTTCACCAATCTCCCCCTCCGGGTCGGCGCCTGCCGCGTTGAAATACCGCAGCGTCACAGCCTTCAACCCATACGCCGCGCTGTAATCCTTGAAGATACGCTCCACCATCAGCTTGGTCGCGCCATACGGATTGATGGGCCTTTGTGGCATGTCCTCCGTGATCGGCACCTGCTCCGGTTCGCCGTAGGTCGCGCAGGTCGAGGAAAAGATGATCTTGTCACACCCGTGCTTCCGCATGGCCCGCAGCAGGTTCAGCGTGCAGGCCACGTTGTTGAAGTAGTACTTTTCCGGATCGAGCACCGATTCGCCCACGTAAGCGTATGCCGCGAAGTGCATCACCGCCTCGATGGGGTACTTTTCAAACACCGCTTCGATTTCATCGGGGTATTTGAGGTCGCCCTTGACAAAGGTTCCCCACTTCACCGCCTCCCGGTGGCCGTAGACCAGGTTGTCGAACACAACCGTTTCGTACCCCATGCGGTGGAGCATCTTGTTCACGTGCGAGCCGATGTACCCCGCGCCCCCGCAGACCAGTATCGCCATGGCTGATCGTTCCTCTCTCTGTTGTGTACGCTTTTTTGCATGCGCTGCCTTGCCCGCGCCGCCTCGTTTATGCTTCTTCCCCGGACTGACTGTAAAGCGACATGGTGCGCTGGTATTCCCTCGGAATGCCAAGGTCGTACCGCTTGCCGTCGATGCGGTAGGCCATCATGCCGTCCATGTGGCAGATCTCCTGCAGCACGCTGGTCAGGCCGTACTCGCCCTTCTCGCTCTGCCGGCCCTCCGCGATGTCACGCCCCAGCAGCTCAAACACCTTTGGCGTCAGCACATACTGCCCGAACACGCAGTAGTACCGATTGTCCCCGCGCTTGTCCTCCACGCCCAGGTGCAGCTTCGCGTAGTCCATCGTGGGCTTCTCCACCATGTCCGACACCTGCATCAGCCGTTCTTCCTCGTCCTGGAAGGGGCCCGTAAGGATGCCGTAGTGCATCACGCGCTCCAGTTCCACCTCGTCCAGCGACACCGTCAACTGACCGCTCTTCTCGAACGCGTCGATCAGCTGCGCCGCGCAGGTCTTGCCGTTCTCCGTGGAGTAAATATGATCGCCCAGCAGCATCAGCACCGGCTCATCCCCGACAAAATCCTTCGCCTGGTACACCGCGTGCCCGAACCCCAGCTGCTCCTTCTGCTCGATGTACGTGATCTTTCTCCCCAGCCGCTGTATCGTCACGTTGATCTCTCGCAGCGCCTTGGGCAGCTTGCGGTAGTATTCAATCGTCAGGTCGCGCTTGAACAGCCGGTCGAACTCCTCCCGGTCTTCCGGGCTGATGATGAGCCCGATCTCCTCGATGCCCGCCTGTTCCAGTTCCTCCAGCAGAATCAGCAGCGCCGGCTTCGCGAAGCCGTCTTTGTCGATCACCGGGAACAGTTCCTTCTTGACCACCTTCGTGGCCGGGAACATCCGCGTGCCGAAGCCCGCCACCGGGATGATGGCTTTCCGCACGCTGCGCTGCTCGCGAATCGTGAACACGTAGGCGTCCATGCCCCTGCTGTTCAGGTAGTCGCACAGCGCCTGCTGCTTTTCCGCGTCCGCACAGATCATCTGCACCGTGCCGTCCCCGTGGCTGCCCACGCCCTTCACACCCAGGGCCAGCTCCCGCACGGACGGGTCGGCCATGACCTTGTGCAGCAGCGGCGAGTCGAACTCCGACGGACACGCCCCGGCGATCTTCTCGTCGAACAGCCGTTGGGACTCGTTCATCAATGCACCAATGGCCGCCGCGTCGCCGCGCTTCATCGCCTCGATGACCTGCTCCACCAGCTGCCGGTTGTCCGGCCCCAGCGCCTCCTGCACCTTTCGCGCCTGTTCGTCCTGGGCGAACGGGTAACAGGCGTTCAGGCTGGACAGGATTTTCTTCGTGTCCTTCTCGCCGTTCAAGTCGGCGAACACCCAGTGCAGGTCTTTGCCCACCGCCAGGCGCTCCACGTCGATGTTCTCGCTAGCGAAGCGCATCAGCACGGGCTTTTCGCCGTATGCACACGCCTGGTCGAGCCGACCGCAGCGGGAGGGCGTCATGATTTCCCCGCGATACGCCGCTTCCATCTCGCCCCGGACGGACATCTGCAGGTCGTAGGTCAGGTTGAACCCTCGCGCCACCAGCACGCAGATGGCCGCGCTGGAGGACAGGCCCTTTTTGATGGGCAGTGTCACCTTGGTGATGTCCACGGACAGGCCGCCCACGTCGTAGTACTCCAGCATGAACGCGGCCACGCCCGCGACGTAAGAGTAGTAGCCGCCTTCCTTGGCGGTCGCTTTCAGCTGCTTCACCGACATGGGCCACTCGATCCACGCATCGTGGGTACCGTCGGGCTTCATGGCCCGGAAGCGGAACTTGTCCGACCGCTCCACGTAGCCGTAGATGCCCTGCTCAATGCCGGTCACGATGGCCATGCCCGGTTCCACGTCCGCGTTGGTGCGGTTGTAAAGGCCTGCCCAATCGCTGTGTTCACCGAAGAGGCACAGCCGGCCTGGGACGAAGATGTTCAAATCTTTCACCTCAAATTCTGTCGTAGTAGGGGGTTCAAATCGCGCCTTTGCCAGTTATAACGACTTTCACTGTGTCCAATAAGATCCGAAGATCCATGCCGATCCCCTGATGGTCGATATAATACTCAGCCATTTCAATCCGCTCGTTGAAATCCGTGTCGCTGCGCCCGTGTACCTGCCAGTATCCCGTAATGCCTGGTCTTACGGACATCACCTTGGCCAGGTGCTCTCCGTAGGCTTCCCGCTCCACCAGCAGCGGCGGCCGCGGACCAACCAGCGACATCTGGCCAACCAGCACATTCCAAAGCTGCGGCAGCTCGTCGATGCTGGTTTTGCGGATAAAATGCCCCACCTTCGTGACGCGCGGGTCATGCTTCAGCTTGAAATTTTCCGCAAATTCCTTTTTTTCCTCATCCGACAGCGTTTCAAGCAGCTTTTCAGCGTCCGGCACCATGCTAGACAATTTATGGCAGCGAAATTCCGTCCCTTTCCAGCCGATGCGCGGCTGGTGGAAAAAGACTTTTCCTTGAGGCGTTTCGATTTTGATAGCGATAGCTGTCAGCAGTATCACCGGCGAGAGAAGTACCAATGCAACACTGGATGCGACAATATCAAACAGTCGCTTTGTCCACCAGTAAATCAGTTTGGGTTTGGATGCTGCTCCCGATAACGGTCGTATGCTATTTACGCTTTCAAGGTCGTTTACATAGCGCGCGGAATCGCTGCCTGAATATACGGTGTTGTCTCTCTCCGGGCCATTACTCCGAACTGGTTGCATATGCTCTACGCTCCCGTTATCCGTTCCTGGTATGAACGCCGCGATAGTACTCGATAACCTTATCCAGCCCCGCATCCAAGGACACCTTCGGCTCCCAGCCCAAAAGCGCTTTTGCCCGCGAGATGTCCGGCCTCCTCTGTTTCGGATCGTCTTTCGGCAAAGGCCGGTAGATCAGTTTCGAGCCGTTCGGGATCTTCTCCAATACCTTCTGCGCCAGCTCCAGCATCGTGAACTCTCCGGGATTCCCCAGGTTGACCGGCCCCGTGATCTCGTCCGACGAGTTCATCATCCGCACGATCCCCTCGATCAGGTCGTCCACATAGCAGAAGCTCCGCGTCTGCTTGCCGTCCCCGTAGATCGTGATGTCCTCGCCCCGCAACGCCTGATTGACGAAGTTGCTGATCACCCGTCCGTCTTCCGAATTCATCTTCGGGCCATAGGTGTTGAAGATGCGGATCACCTTGACCTTCGTCCCGTACATCCTGTGATAGTCAAAG
The DNA here is from genome assembly GCA_947624575.1 of uncultured Clostridia bacterium. Taxonomy (GTDB): domain Bacteria; phylum Bacillota; class Clostridia; order Oscillospirales; family Ruminococcaceae; genus CANQKG01. The sequence continues at coordinate 115 of CANQKY010000042.1, read as the reverse complement.
CACAGCGTCTCCGCAGCGCGCTTGCCTTCGTCGTAGCAGCTGCGGATGCCGTCCGGGTTTACGTTGCCCCAGTAGCTTTCCGTCTGCGGATGCACCTGCGCGTCGCCGTACACCT
>CANQKY010000041.1 GCA_947624575.1 uncultured Clostridia bacterium | reverse complement strand
AAAACTTTCGGTTGCTGGAATCTCGGTGAGACCTCAAGCGTGCCTGTATGCGGCATAAGTGTAAAATCGGAACAAAGCACACCGCAGCACAGAAAGCCTGTCGCCGGTGTTCTTTTGATACCGTGCGGTAACAGGAAGCGCCAGGCTTCGATGCCGCTAACCAAAACGGGTGCGGCAAAACAGCGAGGGCGTCTGTCCGGTCGGTTTGCAAAGCCTTCTTTTTCACGGCTTCCCATTTTCACCGAATCATTTTCCCCGAAATGCTTGCATTTCGGGGAATTTTCTTATATAATAAGGTGGAATAGAAAGGGGTGTGTGTCATGAGCAGTCAAAGCGACAAAACGCGGCGGTTCCACGCTCCCTCCAACAAGGAGGAGGAAATGCGGCAGAATCTGCTTGCCGTTTATGATGCGCTGCAGGAAAAAGGGTACAGTCCGATCAATCAGATCGTGGGGTATATTCTGTCGGAGGATCCCACCTATATCACCACCCACAAAAACGCCCGCAGCATCATTCGGCACATCGACCGTGATTTTCTGCTTCAGCAGCTTGTGAAGAATTATCTGGGCGAATAGGAGGCGGTTTGATGGAGGTTCGGGAAGCACTTCTCACAAGGCGGAGTGTGCGGGCATTCGATCCCGATAAAAAGATTCCCCGCGAGGCGCTCGAGAGAATGGTGGAAGCGGCGCGGTACGCGCCAAGCGGCATGAACCGTCAGCTCTGGCATTTTGCGGTGGTGCAGTCCCCCGCGCTGATTAGAAAGCTCGCCGCAGCCGTGCGGCAGGCGCTCGGTCGGGACGAGGGGTATGATTTCTATGCGCCAAACGCCCTGATTTTAGTCTCGAACGACCCCGATAACCCGCATGGGGTGGAGGATAACGCCTGTGCGCTGCAGAACATCTTTCTGATGGCGCACGCAGACGGGATCGGCTCGGTTTGGATCAACCAGTTCAAAGGGATCTGCGACCTGCCGGAGGTGCGCGCACTGCTCAACGAAGCGGGCGTGCCGGAGGGACATCAGGTCACCGGCGCGGCGGCGCTGGGCTATCCGGCAAAGCCGGCGGAGCCAAAAGAGAAAAAAGAGGACGTCGTGTCCTGGGTACTGTGAAAAACCTTATGACAAAAGGCAGCCGCATTCAGCGGCTGCCTTTTTCTGTCCATTGTTTTTCTTTTGCCTTTGTCTGGAAGCGGGTGCGATCCACGATCACGCGGCGGTGGGTGGCTTCGCCCACCGAACCGGTTTGATCCCGCGCCGTGATCGACAGCGTGACGGTCCGACCCTCGACCGCTGTCACCGTTGCGGTGGCGGTGACCGTCATGCCCTCGGGAGTGGGGGCGGTGTGCGACATCTCGATTCGGGCGCCGACCGTGGTCTGCCCCGTCTCCAAAAAAGGCTCGATTGCCTTTACCGCCGCCGCTTCCATCAACGCGATCAGCATCGGGGTGGCAAGCACCTCGGTATCGCCGCTCCCGACGCAGAGCGCCAGCTTATCATAGGTGACGGCGAGACTTGCCGTTCCGGTCGCGCCGATCATGCGGTTTTCTCCGTTAAGCGGAATACCTCGTCACAAATTCGATCGGTCGTATCGGTGATCGCAAGCTCCCGCGCCTTCTCCCCCAGCCTTTGAAGCGCGCCCGTCTCGGAAAAGAGCTGTTCCATCTCACTAAGCAGCGCGTCACGGTCGTACTTTGCCTCCTCCACCAGTATGGCGGCGCCGTGATCGGCAAGCACCTTTGCATTGTGGTACTGGTGATTCTCCGCCACATTGGGCGAGGGGATCAGCACCGACGCTTTCCCCGTGACCTCCAGCTCACTGAGGGTGATCGCCCCTGCGCGGCAGACCACCAGATCCGCCGCCGCAAGGCAGGTGTCCATATTGTCGATATAAGGGCGGATATCCAGTCTGGGATATTTTGCGGGGTCGATCCCCCGCTCCGCCAGAAAACGCGGGAACTGATCCTTCCCGAACTTCCCGTAGGCGTGGATATGGTTGATTTTTCCCGCGGGAGCATGCCACGCGATGAGATCGGCGGCGATCCGGTTGATCTCCCGTGCGCCGAGACTTCCGCCAAAGGACAAAATGCAGGGCGCATCGTCCATCTGAAGCTCCTGCCGCGCCTTGGCACGGGTCTTTTGCATAATTTCCGCCCGCACCGGATTTCCGGTCACAATCACCCGCGCGCCCTCGGGCAGGTCCATATGCTCCTTTGCCCGCTCCACCGCAAGGCAGATTGCGTCGGCGCGGCGAGCGAGCAGTTTATTGGTTACCCCCGGAAAGGCGTTTTGCTCATGGATCAGGGTGGGAATCCCCAGCTTCTGCGCCGCCAGCACCACCGGTCCGCTGACGTAGCCGCCGGTGCCGATCACGATATCGGGCGCAAAGTCCCGTATGATCCTTTTCGCACGGCTTCCCGCCGTGGTAAGGCATTTAAGCGCCTTGAGGTTATGGGAAATATCCCGCGGCTTTATCCCACGGTAAAAGCCCATCACCTCGATCGGGGCGATCTCAAACCCCGCTTTGGGCACCAGCGTATATTCCATGCCGGTCGGCACTCCCGCGAACAAAAACGCGGCGTCCGGCGCTTTTTCCTTCAAAGCGCCGGCGATCGCAAGCGCGGGATTGATATGCCCCGCTGTGCCGCCCCCTACCAGCAGTACTCTCATCGGCTCACCCCCTATAAGCGCGTGGCGAAAATCGCCACGCTTTCGAGGGACAAACCGGATTGCTTTCCTCGCCCTGTGTTTGCCCTCTTGCAGTTTGCTGTTTTTCTTTTTCGCCAGACTGTTTATGTCACTTCTTTTTTGACCGCCTGTCGCGAGATATTGAGCAGGATCCCCATTTCGACAAGCTGCATGAAAAGCGCGGTGCCGCCGTAGCTGAAAAACGGCAGGCTGATACCGGTATTCGGAAGCAGACCCGACACCACGCCGATATTGGCAAACGCCTGCAGCCCGATCTGCGCGGTCAGCCCGACCGCCAGCAGCATACCGAACCGGTCGGGTGCGCGGGAGGCGATCACGAAGCCGCGAATGATGAGCAGCAAAAACAGCACGATAATCACCAGTGCGCCGATCAGCCCCAGCTCCTCGCAGACAACGGCAAAGATAAAGTCGTTCTGCGCTTCGGGGAGATAGAGGAACTTCTGGCGGGACTGTCCCAGCCCTCTGCCAAGCAGTCCGCCCGAACCGATGGTGAGGATCGACTGATAGGTTTGATAGGCGTTATCGGCGGTGGGATTGAGCCAGCCGCTCAACCGGACGCCGACATAGGACACGCCCTTGACCGCCACGATCGCCGCCAGACCTGCCGCACCCATGCCCGCCATGACCGGCAGAATGATTGCCCGCATACCGCCGACCCAGAGCATCACCAGCGCCATGGCGAACATCAAAATCGACGCGGACATATGCGGCTCGATGGCGATGATCCCGATGGTGACGATCAGAAAGCCTAAAATCGGCAGAATGCCCTCTTTGATGGAGCGCATTTTCTGATAATTGCGGGAGATGAGGTGCGCCAGCATGACCACCATGGCAAATTTCATCAGCTCGGAGGGCTGGAACTGCACCGGACCGATTGTGATCCAGCGGTGAACGCCCGACTGCGCGGGCAGGATCAGCACGATCCCCAGCAGCAAAAACACCGCGCCCCAGATAAACCAGCGAAACGGGCGGATCACATGATAATCCAGAAACGAGATACCCAGCATGACGACCAGCCCCGCGATGGCAAAGAACGCCTGCCGCACGATATAATGGTAGCCGTTCCCCTCATAATAGTAGGCGCTGGGGTAGCTTGCCGAAAACAGCATGACCAGACCGATTGTCAAAAGCACCAGAAGCAGGATCAGAAACTGCATATCAAACGGGCGGCCAAAGGTGAGCGGCCACCGTGCCGAATGTTTGGGCTTTGCCATTCTTATCCTCCCTTCCGTGCGAAACGGGTGTGTTTAGTGCAGCGCGACCGACAAAACCGCCAGCGCGCCGCCCGCCAGTGCGACCAGCGAGAAAACGATCACGATTTTTTCCTCCGACCAGCCCGACATCTCAAAATGATGATGGATCGGGCTCATTTTGAAGATGCGCTTGCCGGTCCGCTTAAAGCTGATCCCCTGTATGATGACCGACAGCGATTCGCAGATGTAAACAATTCCGATCAGCACCACCAGAAGCGGCTGACCGCACCCGAATGCCAGCGCACAGATACAGCCTCCCAAAAACATCGAGCCGGTATCCCCCATAAAGCACTTGGCAGGGTGGAAATTCCAGATCAAAAAGCCGAGACAGCCGCCCGCGAGCGCCGTTGCCAAAAGGTTAATCCAGATATTGACCTCCGGCATAAATAACAGCACCGCCATGAAGGCAATTGCCGCCACAAAGGTGACCGAGGTGGCAAGTCCGTCCACGCCGTCGGTGAGGTTGACTGAATTGACCATTCCGACAATCCCGATCACCGCCAGCGGATAGTAAAACAGCCAGAGATCGAGCGACCAGCCGGTAAAGGGAATCATGACGGCGGTGGAGGTATCGCCCGCCAGATAGAGCGCCAGCAGGTAGCCGACCGCCACCAGAAGCTGGAACAGCATTTTCTGCTTGCGGGAGATGCCGGCGTTGTTCTTCTGCATCACCTTTTTATAGTCGTCCACAAAGCCGATGACGGCACAGGCAAGCGCCAGCCCCAATCCGGCGAACAAACGGGTGGTCAAAATCGGGGAATCGACCACCGCTTCGTCCCCGCCGCTTGCCTTGATGACGACAAAGCCGACACAGACCGCGACGGTGATCCCGATGATAAACATGATCCCGCCCATAGTGGGTGTACCCTGCTTCTCCTTATGCCAAGTCGGTCCGATCTCATTGATCGGCTGACCGAATTTGACCCGCTGCAAGAACGGGATCAGAAATTTTCCGGTCACCGCCGTCAGCGCAAAGGCGATCACCGCCGTGATGATGGTTGCTGTGCCTGTCATGGTATCCCCACTTTCTTATTCTGCCGCGTAAAGCGACTGTATCACTTCCTCCAGCCGCATACCGCGGCTTGCCTTGAACAGCACCGCGTCCCCCGACTGTACCAGCCCGATGAGCTCTTTCGCCAGTGCTTTTTTATCCCGATAGCAATACACTTCGGTCATGCCGGCGCTTTTCGCACCCTCCGCCATAGCCTCGGCAAAATCGCCGTAGCAATAAAGCAGATCGGCGTGCCGTGCGGCGAACTGTCCTACCTCGCGGTGGTATACCGCCGAGCGTTCGCCCAATTCCAGCATATCGCCCAGCACCGCGATCCGCCTGCCGGTCACCGGAAGCTGCCGCAGTACGCCGAGCGCCGCCCGCATCGAATCGGGGCTGGCGTTATAGCAGTCCTCGATCACCGTGCCGCCCCGAAAGGGGGTCAGCTTCTGCCGCATACCGGAGGACCGGTACCGCGACATGGCGTCTGCCAATGACTGCGGCGCTCTCCCCCGCAATCTGCCGACCGCGAACGCCGCCAGCGCGTTTTTTACATGATGCTCGCCCACTGTCGGGATTTCCGCCGTCACCTCGCCCCCGTCAAAGGCGATCACAAAGGTGGTTTTTAGCCCGTCACAGTTGACCGAATGAGCGCGCACACTGCACCCCTCCCCGAATCCGAACCGAATGACCGGACGGGAAAGGGAGAGGGTAGAAAGCAGTGGATCGTCCCCGTTTAGCACCAAAGGCGCATCGGGACGCATACCCTCCAGAATTTCCAGCTTCGCCTGCAAAATCCCTTTTTGACTGCCGAGATTTTCGATATGGGACACCCCGATATTGGTGATGACCCCCACATCGGGCTGTGCGGTTTTGGAAAGCCGCGCAATCTCCCCGAAATGGGACATTCCCATTTCGATAACCGCCGCGCTGTGGCTTTTTTGCAGTCCGAACAGGGTAAGCGGAAGCCCGATCTCGTTATTGAAATTTCCCTCGGTTTTGAGCGTATTTTCCTCCGCCGAAAGCACGGCGGCGATCATATCCTTGGTGGAGGTTTTCCCCACGCTGCCGGTGACCCCGACGCAGTATACCGGCAGTTTGGCACGGTAGTACGCCGCAAGCTGCAAGAGGGCTGTGCGGGTATCCTTTACGACCAGAACCGGCACCGACAAGGGCAGTGCATGCTCCGCCACCACGGCGACAGCACCCGCTTCGACCGCTTTTGCGGCAAAGTCATGCCCGTCAAACCGGTCGCCTTTGATACAGAAAAACAGGCTGCCCGGCGTCACTTTCCGGTTGTCGATCGCCACATCGGTCAGCATACCGGCGGCGGTGGTTTCACAAAAAAGCGCCGCTGCCGCCTCAGAAATGCGTATGGGTTCCATTCTCTCTCCTTACAGCTCACGCAATAGCTCGGCTACGACCTCGCGTTCGTCAAAATGTACCTTTTTCGTACCCAGCACCTGATAATCCTCATGTCCCTTGCCCGCCAGCACAATCACATCGCCCGCCTTCGCCATTTTGAGGGCTGCCGCGATTGCCGCGCGGCGGTCGGTGATTACAGTATATGCGGTGCTGCTTCCGGCAATGCCGGGCAGAATGTCCGAAATGATCGCGTCGGGGTCCTCGGTACGGGGATTATCGGAAGTCACCACCAGATAATCGCTGTGCCGCGCCGCCGCAGCGCCCATCAGCGGGCGTTTGAGTTTATCCCGATCCCCGCCGCAGCCGAATACGGTAATCAGCCTGCCGGTCGTATAGGACTTCACTGCCGGCAGTACATTCTCCAGCCCGTCGGGAGAGTGGGCATAATCGCAAAGAACGGTGAAATCCCGTCCGGTCGGGATCACCTCGCACCTACCCTTGACCCCGTGGGAGCTTTTGACCCCCGCTATGATCCTCTCCATCGGCACGCCGAGCAGCTTCAGCGCCCCGATCGCGCAAAGGGCGTTATCCACCGAAAAACGCCCCGGCATGGCAAACGAAACGGGATACCGCTCCCCATCGGACAGCAGGGTAAACTGCACGCCGGAAGGCTTGCAGTCGATATCGATAGCCGAAAGGTCCTCCCCGCCGCCGCTGCCGCAGGTGAGGGTTTTGCAGGAAATGCGCGACAGCAGCTCCCGCCCCTTGGGGTCGTCCAGATTGATCACCGCGCTTTTTGTCATCTCAAACAGGCGGCATTTCGCCTCAAAATAGGCTTCCATCGTCTTATGATAATCCAGATGATCCTGGGTGAAGTTGGTAAACACCCCCACCGCAAAGGGGGTCGCACCCAGCCGGTACTGATCCAGCGCGTGGGAGGACACCTCCATCACCACATGGGTACAGCCCGCCGCCTTCATGCGGGCAAAAAGCTCCTGCAATTCGTAGTGATCGGGGGTCGTTTTGCCGGTGGAGAGGGTCTTACTCCCGATCTCGTTGCGGATCGTTCCGATCAGCCCTACCTTACAGCCCTGCTCGGTCAAAATATGCTTGATCAGGGTGGTGACGGTGGTTTTGCCGTTGGTGCCGGTCACCCCGATCATCGTCATATCGCGGGCGGGATTGCCAAACCAGTTCCCGCAAATGATGCCATAGGCGCGCCGGCTGTCCGGCACGACAACCTGTTCCGGCAAACCGAGGTCATGCTCGCAGACCACGCAGACTGCACCCTCCTCCACCGCCTTAGCGGCGGCGGAGTGACCGTCAAAATGCTCCCCCTTGATGCAGACAAAGAGACAGCCCGAGGTCACCTGCTTCGAGTTACTGCAAATACTTTTGATCTCCCGATCGGCAAAGCCGGTATCAGTCACACCCTGCAATAATTCGCCCAAACGCATCTGTCAATCCCCCACATTCACGCAGGTCACCGTGATCACCGTGCCCTTCGGCACCGTCTCGCCGACCGCGACCGACTGGTTCACCACCGTGACCGCGTCCCCCTCCGACACGCCGGAGAGGGCGATATTCAGCCCCATATTGGTGAGGGTCCGGTTGGCGTCCGCCGGCGTTTTGCCGATGAGGTCCACCATGGTCACCGTCTGCTCCGCGACATTCTCGCCGGTATAGAGGATCACCGTGCCGTTCTCGCCCACCTTGGCGCCGCCCGCCGGCATCTGCCGCAGTACGCTGGTGCCGTCGCCATAGACCACCGTATTGGTGATCCCCAGTTCATTGAGCTTCGCCTTGGCGGTGAGGAAATCGATCCCCACCAGATTGGGAACGGTATGGGTCACGTTTTCGTCCTCGTCCGCTTCCTTTTGGACATTGAGGTAGGGCAGTAAATCCGCCATGACCTCCGAAATCGCCGGAGCCGCCACCGCAGAGCCGTACACCTGTCCCGAGGTCGGTTCATCGACCATGATCAGCACCGCCACCTCGGGATCGTCGGCAGGCGCCGCGCCGATCATCGAGGAAACGCGCTTGGTGGCGATCTCGTTATGATCGTCCAGCTTTTCGGCAGTACCGGTCTTGCCGAGAATCCGGTAGCCCGCTACCGCGCCGTTGCCGTTGACCGAAACAACCGCTTCCAGCATCTGCCGCAGCTGGGCGGAGGTCTCCGCCGAGATCACCTGCCGCTTGACCACCGGCTCGATGGTCTGCTCCACATTCCCCTCGCTGTCAAGAAGCTGCTTCACCACATGGGGCTGCATCAGCTTCCCGTCGTTGATCGAGGCGCAGAACGCCGTCAGCATCTGGATCGGGGTGATCTTGTTCGACTGCCCGAAGGACGCCGAGGCAAGCTCCACCACGCCGTACTGCTCATACCCCAGCGTATAGCTGTTCGATTCGCTGGGCAGGTCGATGCCGGTGCGCTCGGTGAGCCCGTACGCCTTGAAATAACGGTAGAACGCATCGATCCCCAGCCGCTGACCGATGGTGATAAACGCCGGATTGCAGGAGTTGACAAACGCCCGTGTGAGGTCCAGCGTGCCGTGTCCCGACGGCTTCCAGCAGGAGATCGGCTTCACGCCGGGGATATTGAAGTTATACCGTCCCACGCAGTTGAAGGTGGAATCCATCGAGATCACCTTTTCCTCCAACGCCGCCGAGCCGGTCACCACCTTGAACACCGAGCCCGGCTCATACAGCTCGGTGATCGCCTTGTTCTTCCAGGTTCGATACCACGCGTCGTTCCGCGCTTTCTCGTACTCCTCCCCCGACAGGGTGGAAAGCTGGGCTAGGGTATCGGGATCGGTGATGGTATAGGGGTCGTTTAGGTTGAAATCCTCCTTGGTCGCCATCGCGAGGATCTCCCCCGTTTTCACATTCATCACAATGCCGCAGGTGCGGTTATCGGGGTGGTGCTGGGTGATCACATTATCGAGCGCGTCCTCCAGAAAATGCTGCACATTGAGGTCAAGCGTCAGCACGATCCCCTTGCCGTCCACCGCCTCGTAATTTTTCTCGTAGCTGTAGGGCATATCCCGCCCCAGCGCGTTTTTGCTCGCCACCAGCCGCCCCGGTGTGCCGGACAGGTAGCTGTTATACTGCGCTTCCAGCCCGTAGGCGCCCTGATTGTCGTTATTGGTAAAGCCGATCACGGTGGAAGCAAGATTGTTATAGGGATAGCTGCGCTTGGAGGTCTCCAGCGTGCTGACGCAGGTGACGTCATTCTCGTCGAGCCAGGTGATCAGCGCGTCCTTGGTCGCAGAGTCGATCTGCCGCTTGACGATCTCGTAATAGTTATTTTTCTCGCACCGATCCCGAATCTCCTGCTCCTCCACGCCGAGAATCTCGGACAGACCGGTTGCCAGCAGATCCTTCATCTGCTCGATGGTGAAATCCCCCTCGATGGAGTTGGCGATCTTATCGGCGTTCCCCGAAATGTCGTTGGGGGAGAGCACCACATTCCAGACGGTGGCGCTTTGCGCCAGCACATTGCCGTTGATGTCGTAAATGGTGCCGCGGTTGGCGTCGATCACCACATCGCGGGTCTGCTGATCCTCCGCCACGCTCCTTGCCTCGGCGCCCCGCACGATGCTCTGCCGGAAAATCCAGCCCGAAAGCAGCACCGCGCCCGCCACCACGAACACGCCGATCTGAAACAGCCGCTTTCTCATTCCCTTTGCGATTTTGCCCGCCAAGTGATCGCCTCCCAATAAGCCCAAAAAGGGCGAAATTCTTTTCGCCCTCAGCCTGTCGAAAAATATATATGTGAAAGTGAAAAATTTATGATCCGTCACGAAGGCCGTCCAGCTGCCGCCTTCCGTGACACCTTGAGAGAAAACCGGTGCAGGCAGTGTCAGAATTGGCACAAGCCAAACCGGTTTTCGACGAAAAGGGGGAATCGGGGGCTTTCCCGCCGAAACGCGCCCTGTGGGCGAAACAGTGAGGCGGGAATGGCGCTGCGGTCGACAAGCGGCAAGGCGATTACTCGCCGCAGCCGATGTCGGGAACCGCAAGAGAAAAAAGCGGTTTTGAATCCCACCACCGCGCTAAAGCGCGGTCCCCCTCCCTTTGACAAGGGAGGTTTTGACAAAGACGATGGCTTTCGCGTCAATCATTTTTGCCTTTTCGCCCTCAGCCGTTTACTCTATCGTATGACCCTGCGGTTAAAACCATGACAAAAGCCGCTCCCAAAGGCTTTCCTCCGGCTCCACGGCGTCCACCACCTTGCTTTGATGAGCATAGTTCACATACTCCATCTGGCTGTTGTCCGCCTTCACAAGCCCCAGCCGATCTCTGGCGTATTCCTCCACATTCGCGACCGAAAGCCGCGCCTGCAATTCCGCGTCCAGCAGTGCACCGGTGTTGGACAAAAGCTCCAGCTCCCGATTTGCCTGCGACAGCCGGTCGCTCACGCCGGTGAGCTGCACCTGACTGATGAGCAGCGCGCCGCTTGCCACCATCGCGCAGAGCATCAGCGCCACCGTCCGCCGCAGGGAAAGACGGCGGCGATGCACGCGGGGCTTTCGCATACCGAGCTGTGCCTGCCGCTGCAGGGCAGGCTCGGTCATCATCGAAACATCGTAGGCGAGATTCTGGTTATTCGGCATTTTCCTGTCCTTTCTGCTCGTCCGCCAACCGCTCGACCGCGCGCAGCTTCGCGCTGTGGCTGCGGTGATTTTCTTCTAATTCCTCCGGCGACGCGGTCACCGGCTTTTTTGTGATCGGCTTTGCCTGCGGTTTTTGCCCGCAGATACACACCGGACAGTCGGGCGGGCAAACACAGCCACGGCACCATGCCGCAAACCGCTGCTTGACCATTCTGTCCTCCAGCGAATGGAAGGTGAGTACCGCAAGCCTGCCGCCTGCCGCCAGCCGCCTGAATGCGGCGTCCAGTCCCTCCGACAGCTGGGTGAGCTCCCCATTGACGGCGATCCGAATCGCCTGAAAGCTCCGCTTACAGGGGTTTTTCTCCCGCCTTGCCCTGGCGGGTACCGCGCCGGAAATGAGCTTCGCCAGCTCGCCGGTCGTCAAAATCGGCTTTTCCTCTCTCGCGCACACGATCCGGCGTGCGATCTGACGGGAAAACCGTTCCTCCCCGTACTCCCACAGAATACGGGACAATTCTTCCTCCGGCAGAGCAGCCAGCAGCTCCGCCGCCGTCATGCCGCTTTGGCTCATTCGCATATCGAGCGGCGCGTCCGCCCGATAGGAAAAGCCCCGTTCGGGTGCGTCCAGCTGGTGAGAGGATACCCCGAGATCGAACAGAATACCGTCCACCTGCCCGACGCCGAGCCGATCCAATATCTGCTCCAGCGAGGCAAACTCGCCCTGCACCACCGTTGCCTGCGGATAGGAGGAAAGCCGCTCCCCTGCCGCCTGCACCGCATCGGGATCGCGGTCGATCGCGATCAGCCGTCCGGTCGTGAGACGCTCGGCGATCGCCGCGGAATGTCCGCCGCCGCCCGCCGTGCCGTCCAGATAAACGCCGTCGGGGCGAACGGCAAGTGCCTTCATACACTCCGCCCGCATGACCGGCAGGTGGGAAAACCGCCCGTCGCTCACAGCCCCAGATCGTCCATCATATCGCTGATCCGCTTTTGAGAGGGCTTCGGATACCGCTCGTTCCGACGGTCGGTGTCCCAAATCTCCACCCGACTGCCGGTGCCGGTCACCGTCAGCTCCTTTTGGAGTGATGCAAACTCCCGCAGATGCTCGGGGATCTGCACCCGACCCTGCTTATCCGGTTCGAGCAGGACGCTCTCCGAGAAAAAGTAACGCTCCAGATCGCGCTTCTCCTGCCCCTTTAACTGCTGTACCTTTTCGTTGATCTTCTCCCATTCCTCATCGGAATAAACCGCCACACAGCCGTCCCCGTAGGTGGCGTGGAAGGAATACCCGAGACGGTCGCGCAGCCTTGCCGGAAAGGTAAACCGCCCTTTTTGATCCATGGTCGCATAATAAGTGCCCTCCAGCGTCACTGCGCTCACCTCCCTCGCATGATTGTGGAAAACTCGGTGGAAAATGTGGAAATCGTGAATTTCTCACCATTTCAATGGATTCTTCACCACAGTACCTATTATAATCGCTCCTTTTCAAAAAAGCAAGGGGTTACAGAAAGAAAACAAAAAAAGTTTTTGAAGAAATTTTTGCCAAAAGTTTCCCATACAAAAACCCGCCCTGCTGTTGAGACAGCAGGGCGGGTTTTTGATACGCACTTATGGCTGGGTGCGTGATTTTGGTACGCAACCATTTGATTGACAGGTATCGAAGCCTGGCGCTTCCCATTACCACACGATATCAAAAGAACACTGGCATCAGGCTTTTTGTGTTGCGTTGTGGTTTGGTTCGATTTTGCACTTATGCTGCATACAGGCACGCTTCCGGTTTTCGCCCTGATTCCAGCAACCGAACGTTTTTCTAAGGGGAGCCAAGAGGGGAAAATCTTTTTCTGAAAAAGACTTTCCTCTCTTGTGGGCGTTACCGCGCTTTCGGTTTCCACACAGAAAGAGCGTCTGCTGTAGACTTGCGGTTTCCAGAAAGCCAGTCCTTCTTGAATCCCTCCACCGCGCAAAGCGCGGTCCCCCTCCCTTTGACAAGGGAGGTCTTGACAACCGCACTTGGCTTTACGCAGGAATTTGACAAGGGAGGTCTTGACAAAGACAGTAGCTTTGTGGAGATCAATTATGGGCGGGAGAGGATATGGAAAATCAGCACCATGCCGCCCAGTCCCAGCCAGAGGGTGAGGACGGCTGCCCGCAGGGTGCGGGGCGCTTTTGTCTGGTACTCCCGCCAGAGCAGCAAGGACAGCGCCAAAAGGACAGCATACAGGAAAAAGCAGGTGCGCTCCCCCGAAAGCCAGATAGTCGGCGAAAAGCCCATCATCACGCGGGAGCCGCCGCCCAGCGCCAGCAGGCAGAGGGCGATCAGCCGTGTGGGTATCTTCTCAAACGCCAGCAGCAGGCCGGTAAAGGCAGCAAGCACCACCGGCGTCAAAAGCAGAGCGAGAAGCGGGACAGCGGGTGATGTGGGCTGCGGTGCGAGCCAGACCGACAGCATCGGTGCCAGCACCACGGCGGCGGGCGGGATCACCGAAACGATGCGGGCGGGCAGACCGGCGCGGCGCGACCAGATCAGTCCCGCAGGCAGCAGGGTAAACAGCAGCACGACCGGATTCGGCCGCATCAGCAGGTAATACAGGGTGGAGGAATAGCCCATTTCCAGCTTGTCCCAAAGGGTGAGCGTGGGGAATGCGGGAAAATGCGCCGCGATCTCGGCTGCGGAGCGCACCGCGTTCCCCGAACAGGTGAGAATAAACAGAAGGCTCAGCGCGATCAAAGCCAGCTCAACGAGCAAAAAGGGGTGTATCCGCCGGTCCCGCCAAAGCAGGTAGCCGATCAAAAGCAGTAAAACACCCGCCAGCAGCGCACACATCTGCTCCAGATTGGCGGCATAGAGCAGTGCGGGCACCGCCGCGATCCACAATGCCGGAGGGCATTTCTCCCGATGCAGCAGTGCGCCTGCCGGCAGCAGGGCGACCAGCGCCCCCGCCAGCGGCCAGAGATAATTGAGGGTGGAGGCGATCCAGCCCGCCGAAGAAAGGGTGGAAAGCGGAAGGAGGAAAACGCTCCCTACGATCGCCCAATCGACCGCCTGCCGTTTTTCGGGATTGCACAAGCGGGACAGGCAGAGCCCGATGACAACGGTCACAGCGGTGTCCAGCAAGCGCCATGCCATGGGGAAATGCACCAGCAGGACCAAAACCGCCTCGATCACAAGGCGGGACGACCAGCCGGTATACCGCTCCGCCAAAAAGGCAAGCCAGCCGTCCGCAAGCCGCTCCGATCCGCCGAGTGCGTGGAGAAACCAGACGTCGTCCGAAAAATAGAAGGTGCGGGTCAGGTGCCAGACCAGCATACCCGCCGCCAGCAGGAAAAAGGGCAGGAGAGCCGTCAAACGGGAGCGCTTCATTCGTCCGCCTCCTTTTGTGGCTGCGGGTCGGTGAACTCCCGCAATATGTAGATTGGGCGGCGCTTTGTTTCCAGATAGGTTTTCGCGAGATACTGTCCGAGTATCCCGATGCAGAGAAGCTGAATGCCGCCGAGCATCATGATGATACAGACCAGCGAGGGATACCCTGCCACCGGATCACCCCAGACCAGTGTTTTCACCACGATCACCACGATCATGATCAGGGCTGCCAGACAGCTTAAAATCCCAACATAGGACGCGATGGCAAGGGGCGCGGTGGAAAAGGCGGTGATCCCGTCGAGCGAGTAAAGCAGCAGCTTGAAAAAGGACCATTTGGTTTCACCGGCGGCGCGCTCCACATTTTCATAGGAAAGCCATTTGGTTTTGAAGCCCACCCAACTGAAAATCCCTTTGGAAAAGCGGTTATACTCCCGCATGGACAACACGGCGTCCACCATTTGGCGGGTCATCAGCCGGTAATCCCTGGCGCCGTCCACAATTTGAGTGTCGGAGATGCGGTTGATCAGCCGATAAAAGGCGCGGGCAAAAAACGAGCGGATCGGCGGCTCCCCCTTGCGGGTGACCCTTCTGGTGGCAACGCAGTCGTATGCGCCTGTCCGCAGCGTTTCATACATGGCGGGCAGGAGATCGGGCGGGTCCTGCAAATCGACGTCCATCGTCGCCACATATGCGCCGGTGGCTGCCTTCAGTCCGGCGTATATCGCCGCCTCCTTCCCGAAGTTTCTGGAAAAGGAAAGCAGCCGCACTCTGGGGTCTTTTTTACTCAGATTCCGTATGATCTCCGCCGTTTGGTCGGACGAGCCGTCATCGACAAAAATAAGCTCCAGTTCGGGGAGTGCTACCCCTCCGCCTTGTTCTGCGACCCGATTCATCTCCGCGTAAAAAAGCGAAACCGTATCCTGCTCATTATAGCAGGGCACCACGATTGACATGCGCTCCATTCTACCGCTTCCTTTCTTTCAATTCCTCCGGCGATTCGGCGGGCAGGTCCTGCAGCCGGACCGCCGCGCCCGCGGAGGGAAGATTTTTACTCTTAAACCGGTGCGGGTTCCCCAGCATCGTCGGATCATACGGCTCCGCCGCGATCACGGTGCTGCCCTTCCGTCCGGTCATCACCTGCACCCCCTGGGTGCTGCGGGTGGCCTTTGCCGCGATCTGCGCCGAGGACAAGATCAGCCGCCGCCCGTTCGAGGAGGTGAGGATATATTCGGTCGGCTCGGTCTCGGCATAGAGTGCCGTGACCGGCGATTTCACGCTGACCGCGCCGGTCAGCTTCTTCCGATTGGTTTTGGTTTCGTATGCCGACAGCGGCACCCTTGCCGCCTTGCCGTTTTCAAAAAAGACGATCAGCTCACCGCTGTAATCGGCGGTCACCACGGCGCCGGTCACCCGCTCTCCTTCCTCAAAGCCCAGCTTGACGGGGAGATACTCGCCCAGCGTGCTTGCCTTGGTATCGGGAAACTCGCTGCAAGTGGTCTTATACGCCTGCCCCCGATCGGTAAAGACCAGCAATGCGGCGCCATTGGTGGTTTCGATATGGCGGGCGATCCGGTCGCCCTCCTTGAGCTTCTGCTCCCCGCTCATACGGAGAGATTGAGGCGTGATCTTTTTGAGATACCCCTCCGCCGTCACAAAGAGATGCACCGGATAATCGGGTACTTCCTCGATCTCCGCTGTCTCGGTGAGCTCACCCGCATAGAGGAAGGTGGTGCGGCGGGGCTGTCCGTATTTTGCGGCGACCTCCCGCAGCTCCGAGATGATCACCTTTTTCCGCTCCTTTTCGTCCGCGAGCAGCATATCAAGCTGTGCGATCTCCGCTTCCAGCTCGGCGATCTCGCCGGTGCGCTTTAGGATATACTCCCGATTCAGGTGGCGGAGCCGAATTTCGGCGACATACTCCGCCTGCTTCTGGTCGATCCCGAAGCCGATCATCAGGTTCGGCACCACCTCGGCGTCCGATTCGGTCTGCCGCACGATTCGAATCGCCTTGTCGATATCGAGCAAGATCGTCTCCAGTCCCCGCAGCAGATGCAGCCGTCCTGCCAGCTTATCCCGCCGGTAGAAGGTGCGGCGGCGGACGCATTCCAGCCGGAACGCCGTCCATTCCTCCAGAATCTGCCGCACGCCCAGCACCTGCGGCGAGCCGCCGATTAAGATATTGAAGTTGCAGGAGAAGCTGTCCTCCAGCGGCGTGAGCCCATACAGCTTTGCCATCAGCCGATCGGGATCGACCCCCCGCTTGCAGTCAAAAGTGAGCTTTAAGCCGTTTAGGTCGGTCTCGTCCCGCATATCGGCGATCTCTTTAATCTTCCCCGCTTTGTTGAGCTCCACCACCTTGTCCATGATCCCCTCCACGGTGGCGGTGGGCGGTATCTCGTACACCTCGATGCAGTGGTTTTGCTTATCGTACCGGTACTTCGCCCGCACCCGAAAGCTTCCCCGACCGGTCTCGTAAATCTTTTGCAGCTCCTCCTCGCGGTAGATCAGCTGTCCGCCGCCCGAAAAATCGGGACCTTTGAGCGTTTCGCTCAGATCACAGCGGGGGTGGCGCAGATAGGCGATCGCCGTGGCGCAGACCTCGCTCAAATTGAACGGGCAGATATTGCTCGCCATCGAAACGGCGATCCCGTTATTCGCATTCACCAGAATGGCGGGATAGGTGGTCGGGAACAGGCTCGGCTCGGTGGTGGTGTTATCGTAATTCGGGACGAACTCCACCGTGTCCTCCCGAATGTCCCGAAACAGCTCCTCGCAGATCGGGGTGAGCTTTGCCTCGGTATACCGCGCGGCGGCGTATGCCATATCGCGGGAGTACGCCTTGCCGAAGCTCCCCTTGCTGTCCACATAGGGGTGCAAAAGCGCCTCGTTCCCCCTGGACATACGCACCATTGTCTCATAGATCGCCGCGTCCCCGTGGGGATTCAGCCGCATGGTCTGCCCCACGATATTGGCGGATTTCACCCGCGGCTTTGTCAAAAGTCCCATCTCGTACATGGTGTAAAGCAGCTTCCGGTGAGAGGGCTTGAAGCCGTCGATATCGGGCAGCGCGCGGGAGACGATCACGCTCATGGCATAGGGCATGAAGTTCGCGGTCAGCGTTTCGGTGATCGGCTGCTGCTGCACAATCCCCGCTCCCGCAATATAGGCGTCCTGCGCCGGCTTTGGCGGGGCGGTTTTTTTCTGCTTTGCCATTCGCTTTCCTCCTAACTGATGTCCGCTTCGTCGAGATAATCGGCGCCGTGCTCCCTGATATACTCCGTCCGTCCGGTCAAGTCCTTGCCGAGCAGCAGATCAAACACCCGTGCCGTTTCCTCCACGTCCTCGGGGCAGACCTTAATCAGCCGCCGTGTGTCGGGATTCATAGTCGTCAGCGACATCATCTCGGGGTCGTTCTCCCCCAGTCCCTTCGACCGCTGGAGGGTGTACTTCTGGGTGAGCGAGCCGGTGATCTCCTGCATCTCCCGCTCGTCATAGGCAAAATAGGTGCGGTCGGCGGTGCGAATCTCAAAAAGCGGGGACTCGGCGATATACACATATCCCTCTTTGATGAGGGTCGGCATCAGCCGGTAGATCATGGCGAGAATCAGGGTGCGGATATGGTAGCCGTCCACATCGGCGTCGGTGCAGATGACCACCTTGCTCCACCGCAGATTTTCGAGCGAGAAAGAGGACAGCTCCCGATTGGCGCGGGAGGACACCTCCACCCCGCAGCCCAGCACCTTGATGAGGTCGGTGATGACGTCGCTTTTGAAGATGCGGGCATAGTCCACCTTCAGGCAGTTTAATATCTTCCCCCGCACCGGCATGACCGCCTGAAACTCGCTGTCCCGCGCCAGCTTGACCGAGCCGAGCGCCGAATCGCCCTCCACAATATAAAGCTCACGTCTGGTCAAATCCTTGCTCCGGCAGTCCACGAATTTCTGGACGCGGTTTGTCAGGTCAATGGTGCCCGACAGCTTCTTTTTGAGGTTCAGTCTGGTCTTTTCGGCGTTCTCCCGACTCCGCTTGTTGACAAGCACCTGCTCGGCGATCTTCACCGCCTCGTCGGGATTCTCGAGAAAGTAGACCTCCAGCTGATGCTTTAAGAAATCGGTCATTGCCTCGTAGATGAACCGATTGGTGATCGCCTTTTTGGTCTGGTTCTCATAGGAGGTCAAGGTGGAAAAGGAGGAGGACACCAGCACAAGGCAGTCCGCCACATCGGCAAAGGTGATCTTGCTCTCGTTTTTCTGGTACTTGTTCCCCTGCTTTAGATAGGCGTCAATCTGGGAGGTCAGCGCCTGCCGCACCGCGCGCTCCGGCGCGCCGCCATGCTCTAAGTAGCTGGAGCTGTGGTAATACTCCTGCAGGCTGACCCGATTGGAAAAGCAGAGCGCCACCGATAATTTTACCTTATATTCCGGCTTATCGGCGCGGTCCCTGCCGCGCCGCTCGGCTTCCCAATACTGCACAGTGGTGAGTGCATTGTCCCCGACGATCTCTTTTAAATAATCCGCGATCCCGTTTTCGTAGCAAAACTGCTTGGTTTCAAAGCCGTGATCGGTTTGGTTGCGCAGCTCAAACAGCAGTCCGTTATTCACCACCGCCTGCCGTTTCAGCGTGTCCTCATAATAGGAAACCGGAATGTCGATCTCGGTAAACACCTTCAGATCGGGCTTCCAGCGGGTGCGGGTGCCGGTTTTCCTGCCGCTGTACGGCTCCTTTTTCAGCCCGCCGATATTCTCCCCCTCCTCAAAATGGAGGGTGTAATGATACCCGTCCCGATAGATGTCCACGTCCATGTATTCGGAGGCGTACTGGGTGGCGCAGAGTCCCAAACCGTTTAGACCCAGCGAGTATTCGTAGTTCTCCGCCTCGTTGGTGTTGAATTTGCCGCCGGCGTACATCTCGCAAAAGACAAGCTCCCAGTTGTACCGACCCTCGTTCTCGTTGTAGTCCACCGGCACGCCCCGCCCGAAGTCCTCCACCTCAACCGAGTGGTCGGCGTAGCGGGTCACAACGATCTTTTTGCCGAAGCCCTCTCGCGCCTCGTCCACCGAGTTGGAGAGAATCTCGAACACCGAATGGGCGCAGCCCTCCAGCCCGTCCGATCCGAAGATGACCGCAGGCCGCTTCCGCACCCTGTCCGCCCCTTTCAGGACGACGATGCTTTCGTTATCGTATGCTTTCTCCTGTTTCTTCGCCATAACCGATCCCCTTTGGCAGTCATGCCCGCCAAAACACAAGATATTCGTTTTGACGGGGCATTCTTTCCTACCTATTGTAGCGGAAAGCCCGTTTCCTTGTCAAGGTTTTTAGGTTCGCACTTGTGGTACGCACTTGTGGCTGAGTGCGAACAGCGAGCTTATTTGCACGGAGCCAAGTGCGGCGCGATGATAAAGCCGTATTGACAATCTCTTTAGTGAGTGCTTTGCTTATTTCACCCGAAGTGAAGTAAGTGCTTTTTGAATCCCTCCACCATGCTGCCGCATGGTCCCCCTCCCTTTGACAAGGGAGGTCTTGACAGAACCGACAGCATAGCGGTTTGAAATGGGATAAGAGAAACAATAAAATCTTCCGTTGACTTGTCCAGTATCATCTTCCGACAG
>CANQKY010000040.1 GCA_947624575.1 uncultured Clostridia bacterium | reverse complement strand
GTGCTCGATCCGGTTTAGGATCACCGCGCCGACCGCCACCTGTCCGGTGTAGCTCTCACCCCGCGCTTCCGCCGAGATGATCCGCGCCAGCAGATTGACATTGGCGGTGGTCGCCGCCGGAATGGTGCCGATCGAGATACCCAGCCGCTTTAATGTGGCGGGTCCGGCAATCCCGTCCTGCGTCAACCCCTGCTGTTTTTGAAATTTCTTTACGGCGGCTTCGGTTTTCGATCCGTAAATGCCGTCCACCGAGCCGGTATAAAGCCCCCGCTCCTTCAGCTTCTGCTGAATGGCGGTGACCTCCGTCCCCCGCGAGCCGACCCGCGAGAGCGTCTCCACCGTGGGAGAGGAGCCTGCCTGCTCGGCAAAAAAGAGAAGCGCCGCGACCAGACAGCCGAGTGCCGCCACGATCAGTAATTGCAAGATCGGGATCAGCCGTTCTTTCATGCTTTTTCTGCCTCCTGTTTCTTTGGAGGTAGTATGCGCCAAACAACAGCCGATTATCCCCGCCGAGGAAAAAGAAAAACGTTGTCCGCACCGTTAGTGCGAAACAAAAAACGCATACTAAATTGGTGGTCGATGGGGCTTTATCGCCGCACCATACTTGGGATCGGGCAAAAATGCCCGCTATCCTCACCCACCACAAGTGCGAAACAAAAAAGAATCCCACCACCATGCTGCCGCATGGTCCGAAGCTCTCTTGCGGTTCCCAATTTTGCTTTTGCTCGCGGTGACGCTCGCGCAAAATTGATCGTGTGCCCTGGGGTGCCGCGGCGCCATTCCCGCCTCGCTGTTTCGCCCGCTGGGCGCGCTTCGGCGGCAAAGCCCTTTCACAAGGGAGACTTTGATAATAGCATTTGGCTTTGGGGGTTTTGAATCCCACCACCATGCTGCCGCATGGTCCCCCTCCCTTTCACAAGGGAGGCACTGGCGACCAAATCGGTTTTGCCGAAAATCTTAAGAAAGGAAGGCTGACAAAAGCCTTCCTTTCTCTATTTCAAACACCCTAAAAGCGAAATTGTTGTTAGAACCTCCCTCCGTCATATTCCCACAATACTTTCGTCTTTGTCAAGACCTCCCTTGTCAAAGGGAGAGGGACCGCGCTTGCGCGGTGGAGGGATTCAAAAGGCACCGTACTCGGTTCCGTGCGAATAAGCCCGCTATCCTCACCCACCACAAGTGCGAATAAAAAACCGACGGAGAGCCGTCGGTTTTTTCACTATTTCAGCTTTTCAATCCCGGTGCGGATGCGGGAGAGGGATTCCTCTTTTCCGAGGATTGCGCAAAGCTCGATCCCGCCGCCGGGGGTGAACTGCTTGCCGGACACCGCCACCCGGATCGGCCAGAGCATCCACCCGTTTTTGACACCCTGTGCGGCGATCAGCCCGAACAGCGCCTCATGGATCGCGTCCGCCGTCCAGTCGGGCAGTGCTTCCAGAACCGGCAGCGCCGCTTGGAGCGCCGCGAGCGCCGTTTCGGCGTTTGTTTTCATCTTCTTGTGGGTGTAGAGCGCGATGTCGTAATCGGGCAGCGCGTCGATGAAATCCACCTGCTCCGGAATGTCCTGCAGCAGCTCGGTACGGGGCTGGAGCAATGCCGCCACTGCCGGAATGTCCAGATCCTCCTTGCGGCAGGTCTTGCGGATATACGGCTCTGCCAGCGCGGCAAACGTCTCGGGCGAAAGCCGCCTGATCCACGCGCCGTTGATCGCCTTTAATTTCAGCGGATCGAAGATCGCGCCCGATTTGGAGATTCCCGCGATATCAAATTCCTCCACCAGCTCCGCCAGGGAGAAAATCTCCTCCTCGCCCTTTGGGCTCCACCCCAGCAGCGCGATATAGTTCACCACCGCTTCGGGGAGATACCCCTGCGCGATGAGGTCCTCAAAGGACGCGTCGCCGTTTCGCTTCGAGAGCTTTTCGGTGGCGCTTTTCATCACCGGCGAGCAGTGGATATAAACGGGCTTTTCCCAGCCGAACGCCTCATAGAGCAGATTGTATTTCGGGGTGGAGGACAGATACTCGCTCCCCCGTACCACATGGGTGATCCCCATGGTGTGATCGTCCACCACATTCGCGAAGTTGTAGGTCGGCATGCCGTCCGTCTTAATCAGCACCTGATCGTCCAGCACCGACGCGTCCACGGTGATGTCGCCGAACACCTCGTCATGGAAGGACACGGTGCCGGTGCGGGGACACTTCTGCCGGATCACATAGGGAATACCGGCGGCGAGCTTTTCCGCGATTTCCTCTTTGGTGAGATTCCGGCAATGCCCGTCATACATCGGGGGAATGCCGGACGCCTGCTGTACCCGTTTCATTTCCTCCAGCCGCTCCTTGTCGCAGAAGCAGTAGTAGGCGTGACCCGATTCCACCAGCCGCTCGGCATAGCCCTTGAACATACCCATTCGCTCGCTTTGGATATAGGGACCGCAGGGACCGCCGATGTCGGGACCCTCGTCCCATTGCAGACCCGCCTGTTTTAAGGTGTTGTAGATGATGTCCACCGCGCCCTCCACATACCGTTCGCGGTCGGTGTCCTCGATCCGCAGCAGAAACTGCCCGCCGTTTTTCCTGGCAAGGAGATAGGCGTACAGCGCCGTGCGGAGATTCCCCACATGCATATAGCCGGTCGGACTGGGCGCAAAGCGGGTCCGGACGGTTTTGGTATCAGACATGGTCGTTTTCTTCCTTTCCTGTATCGGTTTCCGGCTCGGGCGATTTCTGCTTCCGGCGGAAGCGGTATGCCAAAAGCGTACCCAGCAAAAGCAGGATCACGCCGCCGCCCAGACAGATGATGGAAATGCGGTAGAACACCGGCGAATTGGCGGTGTCAAAATTGGCGAGCAACCAGTCGTTGTCGGCGGTCAGGCTGTCGGGCAGCATACGCCGCGCGGTCTGGAGGGACACCTTGGGCAGCACAAAATGGGTGTTTTGGGGGGTCAGTCCGGTCAGGGTGCGAAGCCGCGGCAGCAGCTCCACGCCGGTGGATTCCACCGTCAGGCTCTGGAGCGACGGGTGGTTGAGCAGCGGAGACAGATCGGTGACGCCGTCCTCCAGCACCACCAAGATGGTCAGCCGCTGGAGCGGGTCGAGGATCGATAAGTCGGTGATCCCTGTCTCCCGCAGTTCCAGCGAGATCAGTCCGGTCATCGAGGAAAGCCCCTCGGTCGCGCGGATTTCGGTCATCTGGAAGGAAAGCTCGGTCAGATTCGGAAAGCCGGTCAGCTGATTGGTGTTGACCGCCTCGGAGTGATAAAACGCCAGCTGCTCCAGATTGGGATAGCAGGAGGGCAAAATCGAGAAATCTCTGGCTCTGGAGTTGACCAGCACCAGCGACAAAAGGGAAGGCTGTGGGGTGAGGTTGTCAATCGCGGTCTGACCGGTGCCGCCCAGATAGAGGTAGGTGAGCGCCGGCAGAACGGGGAAGCCGGTTTTCTTATCGTAGGTGATCGAAAGTGTTTCGAGAAGCGGAAGCTGACTCAGCGGTTCCGCCGAATCGAGATTGTGGTTTTCATAGAGGTTCAGTGCCCGCAGATTTTGCAGCGCGGTGAGCGGGGTGAGGTCCCGCAGCCGGTTGTAGGACAGATCGAGCGCGGTCAGCGCGGTCATCTGCTCGATGCCGTTCAGTTCGGTCAGGGAGCGGTCTTTGAGGTCGAGCTCGGTCACATCGGCGACCTCGTCGGGGGAAAGTGCGCCGTCGTCATTGTCGTCAAACTGCTCTAACAGAATGTCGATGAGCGGAACGACCTCCTCCTCGTCCGAGGAAGTATCGCCCGAAACAGCAGCGGAGGAGGTGCTTTCGGAAGCGGTATCGGAGGAGCTTTCCGCCAGCGCCGTATCTCTATAGGTCTTGGTAAAGTATCCGCCCTCAAACCCGTCAAAATCAGTGGTTGCGGAAGGGATTTTATTGCTGTTCTCCGCTTCGCTCTGTGCCGCAGCGGGGAGAGAAATCTGCAAAAGAAGCAGGCAGGCGATACAGAAGAAAAGCCGCTTTGCCATATCGCAGCCCCCTTTCTGAACAAAATCGGAATGGTAACAGTATACAGCAGGATCGCGGAATAGTCAAGTTTTTCGATTCGCACTTATAGCAAGTGCGGGTATTAAGCCTATCTGCCCGAAGCCAAATGCGGTGCGAAGAGGAAGCCTTATTGACAATCCATTTAGTGAAGTGGTTTTTCGGTTCGCACTTGCGGCTTGGTGGGGATAGCGGGCTTGTGTGCCCGATCCCAAGAGGGTGCAAATAGGAAGCCTTATGGACAACCGATATTAACATGGTGGGATTCAAAAAGAACTGGCTTTCTGGAAATCGCTGTTTCTCAGCAGACGCTCTTTCTTTGCGGAAACCAAATACTCGGTAACGACCCACAAGAGAGGAAAGTCTTTTTCAGAAAAAGATTTTCCCCTCTTGGCTCCCCTTAGAAAAACGTTCGGTTGCTGGGAGCAGGGTGGAAATCGGAAGCGTACCTGTATGCGACATGGTGCAAAATCGACAAAGCACCGTGCAGCACAGAAATCCTACCGCCAGTGTTCTTTTGATACCGTGTGACAGCCGGAAATGGTGCGCTTCGATACCGCCAACCAAATGGTTGCGTAACCAAAAATACGCACTCACTAAATGGATTGTCAATACAGCCTTATCACCGCCCCGCACTTGGGATCGGGCAGATAAGCCAGATACCAGCACGCAATATAAGTGCGAACCAAAAAAACACTTCCATTTTTCGCCGGTTTGTGATACAATAGTAGATGTAGAAATATTGTTTATCGAGGGAGTGATACGATGCAGGAAAACCGGACAGCACCGGCGTATGATGAGAGTCAGATTCAGGTGCTGGAGGGACTGGAGGCAGTGCGGAAGCGCCCCGGCATGTATATCGGGACGACCGGTCCGCGCGGCTTGCATCACCTGGTATACGAGATCGTGGATAACGCCATTGACGAGGCGCTGGCGGGGTACTGTGACAGGATCACGGTGGAGCTTCTGCCGGACGACGCGGTGGTGGTGAGCGATAACGGCAGAGGGATTCCGGTCGGGATTCACCCGACCGAGGGAATTTCCGCCGCAACGGTGGCGTACACCATTCTGCACGCCGGCGGCAAGTTCGGCGGCGGCGGATATAAGGTGTCGGGGGGACTGCATGGCGTGGGCGCCTCGGTGGTGAACGCGCTGTCCACCTATCTGGAGCTGACGGTGCGGGACGGGGAGCATATCCACTTCCAGAAGTTCCACGACGGCGGCGCGTATGAGGAGCCGATGCGGGTGATCGGGGACACGACCGAGCGGGGGACCACCGTTTTGTTCCGTCCCGATGGGAGCATCTTCGAGGAAACCCGCTTTGATTACGATACGCTGCTCACCCGCCTGCGGGAGCAGGCGTTTTTGAACGCCGGCGTGCGGTTTATTTTGGTCGACCGTCGGGAGGACGGCGGCGGCAGGAAGGACGATCTGTGCTACGAGGGCGGACTGAGAAGCTTTGTGGAGTTTATCCATGAGCGAAAGGGCGCGGCGGTGCTCCACCCCGAACCGATCTGCTTTTCGGGGCAGGAGGGGGACATCATCGCCGATATCGCCATGCAGTATAACGACAGCTATAACGAGCTGGTGCTCTCCTTTGCCAACAATATCCACACCCAGGAGGGCGGCACCCACGAAACGGGGTTCAAAAACGCGCTGACCAGAGTGTTCAACGATTACGGCAGGCGGTTTAACATCTTAAAGGAGAAGGATAAGAACCTGTCGGGCGACGACGTGCGCGAGGGGCTTACGGCGATCATCAGCGTCAAGCTGACCGAGTGCGAGTTTGAGGGTCAGACCAAGGGGAAGCTGGGAAATACCGAGGTGCGCCCGCTGGTCGAGAAGATGGTCACCGAGAAGCTGACCAATTATCTGGAGGAAAATCCGGCGGTCGCCCGTGCCGTGTTCGATAAGGCGCTGCAGGCGCAACGGGCGAGAGAAGCCGCCCGCAAGGCAAGGGAGGAAACACGCCGGAAATCGGCGCTCGATTCTGCCACCATGCCGGGCAAGCTGGCGGACTGCTCCGAGCGGAACCCCGAGATCACCGAGCTGTTTATCGTCGAGGGCGACTCGGCGGGCGGCTCCGCCAAGGAGGGACGGGATCGGCGGTATCAGGCGATCCTCCCGCTTTGGGGGAAGATGCTCAATGTCGAGAAAGCAAGGCTCGATAAGGTGTACGGCAACGATAAGCTCACGCCGGTGGTCACCGCGCTGGGCTGCGGCATCGGGGAGGATATCGACCTTTCGAAGCTGCGGTACGGCAAGGTGATTGTCATGGCGGACGCCGATGTGGACGGCGCGCATATCTGCACGCTGATGCTGACCTTTTTCTATCGGTTCATGCGTCCGCTGGTGGAGCAGGGTCATGTTTACCTTGCACAGCCGCCTTTGTACAAGGTGAGCCGCGGCAAGCAGGTGCGGTACGCCTACACCGACGAGGAACGGGACAAATATATGGCGGAGCTGACCGGTGAGAAGGGTACGAAGCCCGCCGTGCAGCGGTATAAGGGTTTGGGTGAGATGAACCCCGAACAGCTTGGGGAAACGACCATGGACCCGAATAACCGGACGATCATTCGGGTCGATGTGGCGGACGCGGCTGCGGCGGACGAAATCCTCACCGTGCTGATGGGGGACAAGGTGGAACCGCGGCGGCGGTTTATCGAGGAAAATGCGCGGTACGCCACCGATCTGGACATCTGATATGGACGGACTGGAACTAAAGTACGATGTGACCGGCGCCGAAGCGAGGAAGGGGCTGTGGCTCCAGTTTGTCGCAAGACGGCTGCGGCGTACGGTTTTATATACGGTGATATTGGCGCTGCTCTTTGGGGCGGAGCTTGCCGCGGTGATCTTCCACCCCGAGAACGACTTTGACAAGCTGATGATGATGCTCTCGGGAACGCTTTTGATCCTCATCTGGCTGCTGCCGGCGCTGGCGAGACGGCGGACGGCACGGGTGATGGAAGGGATCGATACCGATTTCACCATGACGGTCTATCCCGATCGGATCGTGATCCCGCAGGAGAGCGGGGAGTATATCCTGTGCTTTGCGGACACGCCGCTTGCGGTGACCGAAACGCCGGAGCTTTTTCTGATCGATCCGGCGGACGGACAGCTTTTTCTGCTCCCGAAGCGGCGGCTTGGGGAAGATGCGGCGGCGCTTTCCGAGCTATTCAAAAGCGGGCTGGAAGCGCGTTACAGAAAACAGGGGAAATAACGAGGTGTGCAAATGCAATACGACGAATTTCATCAGGGCACGAGGATCGAACCGGTAGACCTTGTAGATAAAATGCGCAGCGCCTATGTGCAGTATTCGATGTCGGTCATCGTCAGCCGTGCGCTGCCCGATGTGCGGGACGGCTTGAAGCCGGTCCACCGCAGAATCCTCTATACCATGTTTGAAAACAATCTGACTGCCAGAGAGCCGTATCACAAGTGCGCCGATACGGTCGGCTCGGTGCTGGGGCGGTATCACCCGCACGGGGACGCGTCGGTGTATGATGCGCTGGTGAGAATGGCGCAGACCTTCTCGCTGCGGTATCCGCTGGTGGACGGACAGGGCAACTTCGGCTCGGTCGATGGCGACCCGCCCGCCGCCTACCGGTATACCGAGGCGCGCATGAGCAAGATTGCCGCCGATATGCTGACCGATATTGAAAAGGACACGGTGGACTTCGCTCCCAACTACGATGACCGGCTGCGGGAGCCTACGGTGCTGCCGTCGCGGTTTCCCAATCTGCTGGTCAACGGCTCGGACGGGATCGCGGTGGGTATGGCGACCAAAATTCCGCCCCATAACCTCGGGGAGACGATCGATGCGGCGCTCTGTTTGATCGACGATCCCGACGCCACGCTTGAAGAGCTGATGGAGCATATCAAGGGTCCCGATTTCCCGACCGCCGGTATCATCATGGGCAGGGCGGGAATCCGCGCGGCTTATGCCACCGGCAGGGGGAAGATCGTCATTCGCGCACGCGCCGAGATCGAGGAGCATCGCGGGCGGAACCGGATCGTGGTCACCGAATTGCCCTATCAGGTCAATAAGGCAAAGCTCTTGATGCACATTGCCGATCTGGTCAAGGAAAAGCGGCTGGAGGGGATCTCCGATCTGCGGGACGAATCGGATAAAACCGGTATCCGCATGGTGATCGAGCTCAAGCGGGACGCCAATCCACAGATCGTGCTGAATAACCTCTACCGGTTCACTCAGATGCAGGATTCGTTCGGGGTGATTCTGCTCGCTCTCCATAACGGCGAGCCGAAGATGATGACCCTCAAGGATATGCTGCGGCATTATATCGACTTCCAGTGTGAGGTGACCGAGCGTCGGGTACGGTTTGATCTGAAAAAGGCGCAGGAGCGGGCGCATATCCTGGAGGGACTGCGGATCGCGCTGGATTATATTGACGAGGTGATCTCGATCCTCCGCTCGTCCAAGACGGTGGCGGAAGGGAAGGAGCGGCTGATCGAGCGGTTCGGGCTGACCGATCCGCAGGCGACCGCGATCGTCCAGATGACGCTGGGACGGCTGACCGGCATGGAGCGGCAGAAGATCGAAGATGAGCTGGCGGGTCTGCTTATGAAAATCGGGGAGTATGAGGCGCTGCTGGCGGATCATCAGAAGCTGCTCGGACTGGTGCGGGAGGAATTGTCGGCGGTGCGGGATAAGTACGCCGACGAGCGCCGTACCGAGATTCAGGCGGTGAGCGGTGAGGTGGACATCGAGGATTTGATCCCGATGGAGGACTGCATCGTCACCATGACCCACTACGGCTATATCAAGCGGCAGGCAGCGGACGAGTACCGCTCTCAGAAGCGGGGCGGCAGGGGCGTCAGCGGCATGAAGCAGCGGGAGGAAGACTTTGTCGAGCAGCTGTTTGTTGCCTCCACCCATGATTATGTGATGTTTTTGACCGACCGCGGACGGGTGTTCCGGCTCAAGTGCTATGAGATCGCCGAGGGAAGCCGCACCGCACGGGGGACGAATATTGTCAATCTGCTGTCGCTCGAGCCGGAGGAAAAGGTGACCACCATGCTTCGGATCAAGGACGCGGCGGAGGAGGTTTACCTCACCTTTGTGACCAAAAACGGGATCATCAAGCGGACCGAGCTGCCCGCCTATCGGAATGTGCGGAAAAGCGGCTTGATCGCCATTTCGCTCGACGAGGGCGACCGGCTGATCTGGGTCGGTCTGACCGGCGGGCGTGATGAGCTTCTGGTCGCGACCCGTCAGGGCATGGCGATCCGGTTCTCGGAGCGGGACGCCAGAACGCTCTCCCGTACCGCGCGGGGCGTGCGGGCGATCCACCTGCGGGAGGGTGATGAGGTCGTGGACGCCGCCTGCCTGCGGGAGGGGGCAACCGTTGTCACCATCACCGAGCAGGGGAAGGGACGCCGGACGCGACCGGAGGAATATCGGCTTCAGGCGCGGGGCGGCTTTGGGGTGACCAATTATCGGGTCACCGAGCAGACCGGCGCGGTGGCAGGCGTGAAGGTGGTCGATGAGGACGACGATCTGATGATGATCGCGGACGACGGGATCATTATCAGGATTCACGCCGACGAGATCGGGATCATGTCTCGGTATGCGTCGGGCGTGCGGGTGATGCGGGTGCAGCCGGACAGTAAGCTGGTGACCTTTGTCCCGACCGATCGGGAAAAAGAGGACGTACCGCCTGATGAGGAGGAAATCGTCACACCTGCTGAAACAGAATAACGACCGCTTTCGGGCAAAACCCCAATATCACCACTCACTAAATCGGTTGTCAAAACCTCCCTTGTCAAAGGGCTTTCCTGCCGAAGCGCGTCCAGCGGACGACGAAGCGAGACAGGAATGCAACCGCGATTCTGCCGTCCTTGTCAAGACCTCCCTTGTCAAAGGGAGGGGGACCGCGCTTGCGCGGTGGAGGGATTCAATACCACCAAGCAAAGTGGGTTGTCAATACCGCTTTATCACCGCACCGTACTTGGGATCGGGCACAAAGCTCGCTACTATCACCGAGCTACAAGTGCGTACCAAAAAAGCACTTGCTTGGCATCGGGCACAAAGCCCGTTGCCGCCACCCATTACCAGCGCGAACCAAAAAAGGTTGTCAATAAAGCTATAGCACCGCACTCACTTGGTTCCGGGCACAAAGCCTGCTATTCACACCAAGCCACAAGAGCGTACTAAAAAAGGAGGGGGAGCTGTTGAAACAGCTGTTGAGCTATTTTCTGTCCTGTCTGAAGGTCGGCACGATCGGCTTCGGCGGTGGGAGCGCCTTGATTCCGGTCGTCGAGCAGGAGATGGTGCATAATAAGAAAATGCTGGACGATGAGGAATATCTCACCCATACCGTGGTGGCGAATATCACACCGGGGGCATTGCCGGTCAAGCTGGGGACCAGCATCGGCTTTCTGCATGGCGGCGTGAGCGGGTCACTGCTCGGCGCATACGGCATGGCGATCCCCGGCGCGTTCCTCACCGTGCTGCTGACGGCGATGTTCGCACTCCTTTCGGAGCGTGCTCTGGCGATCTTCGATTACGCGGCGGTCGGGATCAGCGCGTTTATCGTCTTTCTGCTGCTGGCGTATATCGTCAAAACGGTGTCACAGGGGAATAAAGTAGTCAATATCGGGACGATGCTGCTGGCGTTTTTCGTCACCGGCGGCAGCGAAATACGGGAGATGACCGCATGGCTGTTCGGAGGTGAGCCGACCGGTTTGATCGGGCGGTTTGTCGACAGTAAGCCGGTCTTTGATATTCCGGTCATCACCCTGATCTTGATGGCGTTTTACCTGATCTTCTATATCCAGCGGGTGACCGCACCTGCCGGTGTCGCGGGCGGCTTTGTGCTGGCACTGGGGTACTGCTTTTTGGAGGGAAAGCTCTCGAAAGCAAACGGCTGGAACCGGTACTCGATGTGGTATCTGATCGCGATTCTGGTTATTCTGGCACTGGTGTTTCTGCTGATTAAGCCAAAGGAGAAAAAGGGCGGCAAGGTAAAGCTGCATATCCCGAAAGGGGTCTGGATCAGCGTCGCGATTTTGATGGGCGTGCCGGTGATTTTGACCGTGCTCTGCGCGGTGTTCCGGCTTGACCGCGCGATCCCCTTTGCGGGAAATGTGGTGATCTCGACCGTCACCTCGTTTGGGGGCGGAGAAGCGTATATGTCGGTGGCGGAGGGCTTCTTCGTGGACGGCGGCTATGTCGCCAAGGACCTGTTCCAAACGCAGGTGGTCAGCGTGGCAAACGCATTGCCGGGACCGATTTTGGTCAAGGTGGCGTCGGGCATCGGCTATCTGTTCGGCGCGGCGGGCGGCAGTACCGCATTGGGCGTGCTGGGCGCGCTCACGGCGTTCGCGGCGTCGGTCGGCGCCTGCTGCTCGGTCTGTTTGATCGTGCTGGCGCTTTACGATTCGCTCAAAGAATCGGCGCTCATCATGGGACTGAAGCTGTATATTCTGCCGGTCATCTGCGGTATGCTGATCTCCACCGCATTGTCCATGCTGGTGTTCTGTATGGAGGTAAGCGTGAAAGAGGGCGGCTTCGCGCCGATCCCCTCGGCAGTCGCACTGGTTGCGGCGGTCGCGGCAATGTATGCGCTTCATAAGAAGTTCCATAAGATACCGGATATCGTGATCCTGCTTGCGGCGGCACTGCTTTCGGTGGGAGTGTTCCTGCTGTTCGGTATCGCATAGGATAGGAGAGAAAATCTGCGAAAGGGGGAAAAACAGGTGCGTCAACCGACCTTGACAGAGCTGCGGCAGGACGTGGTAGATGCCGCGGCGAAAAACGACCCATGGCGCCATTATACACTGACCGATTACATATTGCTGTTTTTCGCCTTTTCGTTTGTGGGCTGGCTCTGGGAGCTGGTGCTGCGGGTGGTGCAGGAGCATAAGCTGGTAAACGGCGGGATCCTCTATGGACCGTGGCTGCCGATCTACGGCTTTGTCTGCCTGACGGCACTGGTGATCGTCCGCCATCTGACCGAAAAGCCGCTGGGTGTGTTTTTCTGGTGCAGTCTGTTCTGCGCGATCATCGAGTACGGCACGGCATGGTTTTTGGAGTGGCGGCTCGGTCTGCGGTGGTGGGATTATTCCAACTTCCCGCTGAATGTCCACGGGTATATCTGCCTGCCGATCACGGCGCTGTTTGGATTGGGGTGCATGGCGGTGATCTATTTCTTCGCACCCGGGCTGACCGATCTGTTCCACCGCTGTTCCAAACGGGTGCGGCGTCTGGTTGCGGTATTGCTGATCGTGCTGATTTTGCTTGACTTTTTCTATGAGCTGTGGCACCCGAATATTCGCACCGAGATCGTAAAGAGTATTCCTATGAACATCGTCCGCGTCCTGTGGCAGTAACGCCATACTCACTACGTACTAAAAAGGTTGTCAAAACCTCCCTTGTTAAAGGGAGGGGGACCGCGAAGCGGTGGTGGGATTCAAAACGCTCTCACTTGGGATCGGGCAGAAAAGCCTGCTGCCCGCACCTAATACAAGTGCGAACCAAAAAAGAGCGTACCCAAAAACACAAGTGAACTAAAAAGATTGTCAATATAGCTTTATATTCGCTCTTACTTGGGATCGGGCACAAAGCTCGTTATTCCCACCAAGCTACAAGTGCGTACCAAAAAAGGGGGTGTTTGTTATGAAAAGATCACAGGTTTCGATTTTGACACTGCTGCTGGGCTTTGCCGCCGTAACCACCACCCTTGCGTATTTGGTGTTCCGGTTCTTTGACGACCGCTCCTATCACAAAAAGTGGGCGGATTACGACGACTGCGGCGTATAAAAAAACCGCACTGAAAGCGCACCTGTTGGTGCGCTTTTTTAGTACGCTCTTGTGGCTAGGTACGGGCAGCGAGCTTAGTGCCCGAAGCCAAGTGGGTGCGGGAATGGAACCACAAAGCCGCCGTCCTTGTCAAGACCTCCCTTGTCAAAGGGAGGGGGACCGCGAAGCGGTGGTGGGATTCAAAACGCACCGTGTAGCACAGAAAACCTGCCGCCAGCGTTCTTTTGATACTGCATGACAGTGGAAAGTACAGTGTTCCCCGTGCAAGCGTGTGCCGACATGGATTTGACAACAGAAAAAAGGTGTGGTATACTGGGTCATAATTTGAAACTCAGTTTCATTTTCCGACAAAATCCCCTGCAAACGGAGGTCGTTATGGAAAAATCGGGCTATCGCACCCGCCAGCGGGAAATGATTTTAGATTATCTCAAGGAAAACGGGGAACGGCACCTTACCGCCGAGGAAATTCTCGCCCACTGCCGGATCGGGAAAAGCACGGTCTACCGCCATCTGGAAAAGCTGGCGGAGGAGGGCGTGGTGCGGAAATATCACCTTTCCGGCGAGGGCGGCGCCAGCTGGCAGTATGCCGCGCCGGACGGCTGTGACGGGCATTTTCATTTAAAATGCGTCGGCTGCGGGGCGCTTGTCCACCTGAAATGTGAGACGATGGCGGGCGTTTCGGCGCATATCGAGCGGGAGCACGGCTTTCTGGTGGATCACACCAAAACGGTGCTGTACGGGCTTTGCCCTGCCTGCCGGAGGAAACCGGAATGAGACGGCTGATCGCGGTGCTTCTTTGCGGTCTGCTGCTGCCGCTTGGCGGCTGCGGCAGGGCAGAGCCGGAACCGGCGGAGGTGGTTTCCACCGTCTTTCCGGTTTACGATTTTGCGCGGGAGCTGACCGGAAAAGCGGGACGGCTGCTGGTTCCGCCCGGCAGTGAGATACACAGCTACGACCCCACTCCGTCCGACATCATGGCGATCCAAAACTGCCGGCTGTTTTTGTATGTCGGCGGCGAGTCGGAGGCATGGGTGGATCGGGTGCTGGAGGGGATCGATCCCGAAAAGACCTCCGTGGTGCGGCTGATGGATTTTGTGACGCCGCTCACAGAGGAGATCACCGAGGGAATGACCGTGTTCGAGCGGGAGGAAGCGCCCGATGAGCATATCTGGACCTCGCCGGTCAACGCCGGTAAGATGACCGCCGCGATTGCCGATGCACTCTGCACTGCCCTGCCGCAGACAGCCGACGCCGTGCGGGAGCGGGAGACGGCGTATCTCAGTAAGCTAAACGAGCTGGATCAGGCGATCCGGCAGACGGTGGAGAGCGGAAAGCGGCGGCTGTTGGTGTTTGGCGACCGGTTCCCGATCCGGTACTTCACCGAGGAATATGGGCTTTCCTACCGCGCCGCCTTTCCGGGCTGCACGGCGGAAAGCGAGCCTTCGGCACGGACGGTGGCTTATCTCATCGATCTGGTGCGGGCGGAGGATATTCCGGTGGTGCTGATCCCCGAGCTGTCAGCGGGTCGGGTTGCCGACGCGATCTGCGATTCGACCGGAGCCGCAAAACGGCGGTTTCATTCGGTCGCCAATGTCAGCCTGGACGAATGGGAAGCGGGGGAGAGCTATCTCTCGCTGATGAGCGAAAATCTTTCGGTGTTAAAGGAGGCGCTGTCGTGATCCGATGTGAAAATTTGACCCTCGGCTATGAGGGGCGCGCCGTGGTAACGGGGCTCACCTTCTCGGTCGAGGAAGGGGATTATCTCTGTATCGTGGGGGATAACGGCAGCGGCAAGACCACCCTGATCAAAACACTGCTGGGACTGCACAGCCCGATGGCGGGCAGATTGGCGATTGATCTGCCGGACGGG
Source organism: uncultured Clostridia bacterium (assembly GCA_947624575.1). Lineage (GTDB taxonomy): Bacteria > Bacillota > Clostridia > Oscillospirales > Ruminococcaceae > CANQKG01. The sequence goes on along the minus strand of CANQKY010000040.1, from coordinate 5,492 downwards.
ATCGGGTATCTGCCCCAGCGTTCTACCCTCCGGCAGGAGACGCCCGCCTCGATCTGGGAGGTGGTGACAAGCGGTCTGCTTCGCCGGCGGGGCTTTTCTCCCGTTTTGAAGCGGGCGGAGCGGGAGCGGGCGGAAAAGGCGCTTTCCGCCATGGGGGTTGCGCCGCTTGCAAAAAGACCCTATGCCGCGCTGTCGGGCGGTCAGCAGCAGCGGGTGCTGCTGGCGCGTGCGCTTTGCGCCGCCGACCGGCTTCTGCTGTTGGACGAACCGGTCGCGGGACTGGATCAGGGCGCGACCGAGGAAATGTACCGGCTGATTCACACCCTCCACCAAAACGGCACCACCATCATCATGGTGACCCACGATCCTGCCGCCTGCCGGTACGCCACGCGGGTCCTCCGGTTGGGGGAGAATGAACACTTTTTCGGCTCGGCAGCCGAATATCTCACGGAGGGCGGCAACGATGCTTGAGTTATTTTCCTATACCTTTTTGACCCGCGCGCTGGCGGTCGGGCTGGCGGTATCGGTCTGCGCGGCGTTACTCGGGATCAGTCTGGTGCTCAAACGGTACTCGATGATCGGGGACGGGCTTTCCCATGTCGGGTTCGGCGCGCTGGCGCTCGGAAGCGCCTTGCAGCTCGCACCGCTGACGCTGGCGGTGCCGATCGTGATCGCCGCGGCGTTCTGGCTGCTCCGGCTGCGGGAGAACAGTCGGGTGAAGGGGGACGCGGCAATCGCCATGATCTCCACCGTATCGCTGGCTTTAGGGGTGATGATCCTGTCGCTGTCGGGCGGCATGAATGCCGATGTGAATAACTACCTGTTCGGCAGTATTCTCGCCGTCGGCGGGGAGTGGTGGCTGAGCGTGCTGGTCTGTGTCGGCGTGATCTTACTCTATCTGCTGTTCTATCCGCATATTTTCGCCATCACCTTTGATGAGGAGTTCGCCCGCGCATCGGGGCTGCGGGTGGGGCTCTGCCAGATGCTGCTTTCGCTTTTGACCGCCGTGACGGTGGTGCTGGGTATGCGGCTGATGGGGGCGATGCTGATCTCGGGGCTGGTGATATTTCCGGCGCTCTCCGCCATGCAGCTGACCCGCCGGTTCGCGACCGCTACGGCGCTCGCCGCCGTGATCGCCTTTTTCTCCTTTGCGGCGGGGCTGTTTTTGTCGTTCTGGCTCGATCTGCCGACCGGCGCGGCGGTGGTACTCTGCAACGCCGCGGTATATTTTTTAGCACGTACTTGCAGTGGGTGGAGATAACAGGCTTATCTGCCCGATCCTAAGAGGGTGCGAATAGGAAGCCCTATTGACAATCGATTGAGTGAGTACGTGGAACGGATTCGCTTAAAATAAATACGTGCGTTTGGAATCCCACCACCGCGCAAAGCGCGGTCCCCCTCCCTTTGACAAGGGAGGTTTTGACAAAGACGGCAGCGCAATGGTTTGAAATATAATATTTGAAGTAGAACAAATGAAAAAATAAAATTTTTCGGCAGCTTGCTTTGTTACAATTTTTGTCAAAACTCTCCTGATCGCCAGTGCCTCCCTTGTCAAAGGGAGGGGGACCATGCGGCAGCATGGTGGTGGGATTCCATAAAAGCACTTGCCCTGTTTCGGGCGAAAATTCGATTTACTCTCCACGGAATCGGTTGTCAATACGGCTTTATCGTTGCACTTACTTGGGTTCGGGCAAGAAAGCTCGATACCGGCATTCGATATAAGTGCGTACCAAAAAGGATTGTCAATACAGCTGTATCGCCGCACAGCACTGGGCTTCGGGCGAAAAAGCCCGATACCCACACCCTGCCACAAGTGCGAACTAAAAATACCCGCTCTCATCTGAGAGCGGGTATTGCTTTTTGCAGTATGACTGCCGCTTATTCGGTGAAGCCGGACTCCACCATTTTGATCAGTCCCGCGACGGCGTCCTTCTCGTCCGGACCGTCCGCGATGATCCGAATGGACACGCCGCCCACAATGCCGAGCGACAGCACGCCGAGCAAGCTCTTGGCGTTGACCCTGCGATCTTCCTTCTCGACCCAGATCGAGGACTTAAACTCATTCGCCTTCTGGATAAAGAAAGTTGCCGGTCGCGCATGTAACCCAACTTGATTCTTCACTACAACTTCTTGTACAAACATGATCCTACTCCCCTAATTCAAATGACTTGTGAGGTAATTTACAGTATCATTATATCATAACGGAAAGTTGCGTCAATCAAATTCGGCGACAGTTTTTGCAGTTTTGTGAATTTTCTGCAAATATCTGCACCAAAGCCGCCGGAAAGTCCGAAATATTGTGCAGATTGCCATGAAAATTTTTGACTTATTGGTGAAACTACACAATCAAGAACCTTTTTGATTTTCGTCCTCCAGCAGATCGGGGCGCTTTTCTTTGGTGCGGGAAAGGCTCTGTTCCTGCCGCCACGCCGCGATATTGGCGTGGTGCCCCGACAAAAGCACCGGCGGCACCTCCCGCCCGTGCCAGACGGCGGGACGGGTGTACTGCGGGTACTCCAGCAGTCCCGAAAAGTGGCTTTCCTCCTCGAAGCAGACCTCGTCCGAAAGCACCCCGTCACAAAGCCGCACCACCGCATCGGTCAGCACCAGCGCGGGAAGCTCGCCGCCGGTCAGCACATAGTCGCCAATCGAGATCTCCTCGTCCACGATCTCTTCGAGTACCCGTTCGTCCACGCCCTCGTAATGCCCGCAGAGCAAAAACAGCCGCTTTTCGCCCGCCAAACGGACGGCGTCCGCCTGGGTGAGCGGCTTCCCCTGCGGGGAGAGATAGATCACGCGGGGCGGCTCGGGCGACAGCTCCCGCACCGCCTCATAACAGCGGTAGATCGGGTCCGCCTGCATCAGCATACCCATGCCGCCGCCGTAGGGCGTGTCGTCCACCCGCCGGTGGCGGTCGGTGGTGTAGTCACGAATGTCGTGGCAGTAAATCTCCACCTGTCCGGCGCGCCGCGCTCTGCCCACAATGCTTTCACCCAGCACCGCCTCACACATGGCGGGAAAAAGGGTCGCAATATCAATCCTCATCGAATAACCCCTCCGGCGGACGGATCTCCATTCGGTTTTTAGCCCAGTCGATCTCCCCGATCACGCCGGCAATGACCGGCACCAGCCGCTCTTTTTCTCCGTCCTTAATCAGATACACATCGTTTCCGCCCGGCTGCAGCACCTCGGAAAGAATGCCGTAGCTCATACCGGTATCGGCGTCAAATACCCGAAGCCCGATCAGGTCGGCAATAAAATAGCTCCCCTCCGGCAGCGGAATGTCCTCCCGCTTCGCATAGAGGATTTTCCCGCGCAGACGCTCGGCGGCGTTCCGGTCGTTCACCCCCGAAAGAGCCGCCACCGCGACATTTTTATGCGGGCGCACCGACAAAAGCTGTACCGGACGCCGCCCGTTCTCGTCAAAATAGAGGGTGTCAAGTTCGGACAGCACCTCGATGCTGTCGCACCAGTATTGCAGCCGTACCTCTCCCGCGATCCCGTGGGGCGCGGTGAGTTGTCCGATCTCCAGAAACGGTTTTTTCATGTCCTTTCTCCTATACCATATCGCCGCCCAAGCCGTGTTCCGACCGTCGGTATGCCACGTGCTTTGTGACAATTACAAGAGGGGAAAGTCTTTTTCAGAAAAAGATTTTCCCCTCTTGGCTCCCTTTAGAAAAACATTCGGTTGCTGGTGTCGCGGTGAAAATCGGAAGCGTGCCTGTATGCGGCATGGTGTAACAGCAACAAAGCATACCGCAACACAATGGGCTTTCCGCCAGTGTTCTTTTGATACTGTGTGGGAACAAAAGTTACTCTGCCTTGAACCGCAAGAATCCCTCCACCGCGCAAAGCGCGGTCCGAAGCTCTCTTGCGGTACCCGACATCGGCTACGGCGGATAACCGCCTTGCCGCTTGTCGACCGCAGCGCCATTCCCGCCTCGCTGCTTCGCCCACAGGGCGCGCTTCGGCGGGAAAGCCCTTTGACAAGGGAGGCACTGGCGACCAAATTTGCGTTACCAAAAATTTTGACAAGCAGGCTGACGGAAGGCTTCACTTATTTGCACTTATCCCATTTCAAATCACTAAGCTGCCGTCTTTGTCAAGACCTCCCTTGTCAAAGGGAGGGGGACCATGCGGCAGCATGGTGGTGGGATTCAAAAGCACCGCACTCGGCTTCGGGCAAATAAGCCCAATACCCGCACCCACTACAAGTGCGTACCAAATCAGTCGATCTCGACCGAGACCTTCTGGTTCACCCAGCCGGCGCCTGCCCGCATGACCGAGCGCACCGCCTTGGCGATCCGCCCCTGCTTGCCGATCACGCGCCCCATGTCATCGGGCGCCACGCTCAGGTGGCAGACCACAACGCCTTCCTCGTTCGGTTCGTCCACGGTCACCCTGACCGCGTCGGGATCTTCCACAAGACCCTTTGCAATGGTAATCAACAGTTCCTCCATGGCGATCCTCCGAACGGCTTACAGTGCGCCGTTGTTTTTCAGCAGCTTTTTCACGGTGTCGGTCGGCTGAGCGCCGTTTGCGATCCAGGACTTCGCCTTTTCCACATCTACCTTCACCACAGACGGCTTTTTGGTGGGATCGTAATACCCGATCTCCTCAATAAATCTGCCGTCCCGCGGATAGCGGGAATCCGCCACCACGATCCGATAAAACGGTGCCTTCTTCGCGCCCATACGGCGCAGTCTGATTTTGACAGCCATAACTGTACCTCCTGATTTGTGATTTGTTTTTCTTCTATCTATTCCCGCCGCGCATCGGCGCGGAGAAAACCTAAAACGGCATACCGGACATCTGCCCGGGGATCGGCGGAAGCCGCCGCCTTTTTCCCTTTTTGCCGCCCGAGCGCATCTGCTTCATCATCTTCTGCATCTGCTCGAACTGGCGGAGCAGACGGTTGACGTCCTCCACCTTCATGCCGCAGCCGGCGGCGATCCGCCGTTTGCGGGAGGGATTGATGATCTTCGGTTCTTCCCGCTCGGCGGGCGTCATCGAGAGGATAATCGCACCGACCCGATCCAGCTGCCGATCGTCGATCTCCACATCTTTGAGCTGATTCCCGACCCCCGGGAGCATCGACGCTAACTGTTTGAGCGGTCCCATCTTCCGAATCTGGAGCATCTGGTCGTAGAGGTCGTTGAGGTCAAAGCGGTTTTCTTTGAGCTTTTTGGCGAGCTTCTCCGCTTCCGCCTCGTCCACCTGCACCTGCGCCTTTTCGATCAGGGTGAGAACGTCCCCCATGCCGAGAATCCTCGACGCCATACGGTCGGGGTAAAAAAGCTCCAGTTCGTCCAGCTTTTCGCCGGTGCCGACAAACTTGACCGGCGCGCCGGTCACCGCACGAACCGATAACGCCGCGCCGCCGCGGGTATCGCCGTCCAATTTGGTGAGGATCACCCCGTCGATCCCGACCGCTTCGTGGAACGAGCCTGCCACGTTCACCGCGTCCTGACCCGTCATGGCGTCCACCACCA
>CANQKY010000039.1 GCA_947624575.1 uncultured Clostridia bacterium | reverse complement strand
CCCGAAAAGCCGAATGTTGTGGTAGTTCTGGGCTGCGGCGTTAAAGGCACGCGCCCCACGCAGATGCTCACCTACCGTCTTGACGCGGCATACGACTACCTTACAGAAAATGACGGCGTTATGTGCGTGGTTTCGGGCGGTCAGGGCAAAGGTGAGGATATTTCCGAGGCGGAGGCGATGAAGAGATACCTTATAGAAAAGGGTCTGCCCGAGGAGCGCATTATCACCGAAGATCGCTCGACCTCTACAGAGGAAAACCTTTCATACACCGCCGAGATACTGAAAGAAAAAGGCTTGCCGCTCGATATTACGATAGTTTCCGACGGCTACCACCAGTACAGGGCATCTCTGATAGCGCGCGACTGCGGCTATGAAAATGTATACTCGATAAGCGGCTTTACAAGGCTTTATCTTCTGCCGACATACTGGCTGCGCGAATGGCTGGCTCTGACGGCGTATTATATAATAGAATAGCTATAAATAAAATCTATATCTCTCTATAGAAAATTTGAATTTGACATATCGCGCATGTCGGTATATAATAAAAGCATACCAAACAGATAGGTTTAGGAGGTTATGCCGATGAAAGCAAATATACAAAGAAGATACTGTCGAATGTGACCGCAGTTTACACCCGTTCGACAACACTACGACACATTCAACAATACATAAAATACATAATATAAAGGAGTAATTATCATGTCAGAATACAGATTTGAGACCATACAGCTTCATGCAGGACAGGAGAGCGCCGACCCGGTCACCGATGCACGCGCAGTTCCTATATACGCAAGTTCTTCATACGTTTTTCACAACTCTCAGCATGCTGCCGACCGCTTTGCACTGCGCGATGCAGGCAACATTTACGGCAGACTGACAAACCCCACGCAGGACGTTTTCGAGCAGAGGATAGCGGCTCTCGAGGGCGGCGTGGCGGCTCTGGGTCTTGCCTCGGGCGCGGCGGCTATAACATACGCGATACAGGCTCTTGCAAAATCGGGCGAGAATGTGGTAGCTTCAAAAACGATTTACGGCGGAACATACAATCTGCTGGCGCACACCCTGCCGCTAAACAGCAACATAACGGCAACTTTTGTTGACCCGACAGTTGAGGGCGCTTTTGAGGCGGCTATAAACGACAAGACGAAAGCGATATTCATTGAAACGCTGGGCAACCCCAATTCAAACGCTATAGATATTGAAAAGATAGCAGGCATTGCACACGCGCACGGCATACCGCTTGTTGTTGACAACACTTTTGCCACGCCTTATCTTGTAAGACCTATAGAATACGGCGCTGACATAGTGGTACACAGCGCGACAAAGTTTATAGGCGGTCACGGAACTGCTATAGGCGGCGTTATAGTTGACAGCGGAAAGTTTGACTGGAAAAAGTCGGGCGCATATCCGTGGATATCGCAGCCGAACCCTTCTTACCACGGTGTAAGCTTTGCAGATGCCGTTGGCGCTTCCGCATACGTTACCTACATAAGGGCAATACTTCTGAGGGATACAGGCGCAACGCTTTCGCCGTTCCACGCGTTTATATTCCTGCAAGGGCTTGAAACGCTCTCGCTGCGAGTTGAAAGGCACGTTGAAAACGCTCTGAAGATAGTGAAGTACCTCAGCGAGCACCCACAGGTAGAGGCTGTTCATCACCCCTCTCTGCCGAGCGAAGAAAGCCATGAAGTTTACAAAAAATACTTCCCGAACGGCGGCGGCTCTATCTTCACATTCGAGATAAAGGGCAGTGAGGACGATGCGAAAAAGTTTATTGATAATTTAGAGATATTCTCTTTGCTTGCAAACGTTGCTGATGTGAAGTCGCTTGTGATACACCCTGCATCTACCACCCATTCGCAGCTTAGTGAGGAAGAACTTCTCGACCAGGGCATAAAGCCCAACACGATACGCCTGTCTATCGGCACAGAGAACGTTCTTGACCTTATAGATGCGCTTGACAAGGCATTCGCGGCAGTCAAGTAAGCCCTATGCACACATAACAAAATATCCATACCGCCACAGTATGGATATTTTTGCGTTTCAAGATGTTAAATAAGCTCCAGAAGCTCTGCCTTTTTGTCGTCAAACTCTTTTGGGGTGATAAGACCTTTTTCAAGCATTGATCTCAGATTCTCAAGGTCTTTCATAACTTCCTCGCTGTATGATTCGTTTGCTGCCGAAGCCAGTATCTCCGCCTGTGCGGCTTTTGACTGCAAAAAATATTTCATCTCAAACGGATAGATGAGCGGCTTTTTGCAAATAAACAATATTGTATCAATGATCAGCAGCACTCCGCTCGCCATACAGAATGCTATCCACACAAAAGATGCCGCAATAAACGATATAACAAGGTCAGCAGGAAACAGCGGTATTATTCGCATACAAGTCTTGAAAGTGTTTATGACAAAGTGCACGGAATGTGCCGCTGCCAGCAGAAGTCCGCCGATCAAGATACTGCCATAAAGCAGCATTTGAATATCTCCCTCTCCTCTTATAAGGTCGATAATGCTCAGCAGCTCTAAAAGCACCGCAACTCCCCAACCGAGAAACATCAGCAGTTTTCTTAGATTTGCGTTAAAATTGTAAGATTTTTGCGCCGAGGGCGGCAGGCTCTCGTAAGTCAGTTTTTCCATAAGGATACCTCCATTTAGTATTAAAATTGTTTAGGACAAGTTGTCTATATAGTATTATAGGACAAATAGTCCTATTTGTCAAGTCTTTTTTTCTAAATATTGTATCATTATTTACAGGTGATAAAAATGTATGTACGCATAAGACAACTTCGCGAGGACAATGACCTGACACAGCAGACCGTGGCTGATTATCTTTACTGCGATCAGTCGCTGTATTCAAAGTATGAGCGCGGCATAAGAGATGTACCTGTCGGTATAGTGGTAAAGCTGGCGAAGTTTTACGGCACCAGTACCGACTACATCCTCGGACTTACCAACGTAAAAGAGCCGTATAAAAGGGTCAGCGAAAAAACACATTGAACACTGACAAACAACAAAAATGCCCTGCCGACATTATGCCGACAGGGCGATATTGTTTTGTGAAATTATCTCTTTGAGCTAAGCAGTATCGTTTCGCTTACTTTATCTATTTTTCAAAAAACGCCGAAAATACGATAAAATCTGCAATTCAGAGCAAATGCTCTTGTTGTAAATTTCAAGTTTTATCGTAACTTGTTTCAACTTTGTTGAACAAAAGTTGAACTGGTGGACATGGCTATCTCGTCGGTATTCAGAGAATAAAAACTATAATAATCGTGGTGAGGAGAAGCGTTATCCCTCGCCCTACCAAATGGAGGTAATCTATTATGAGTAATATTCTCGATGAACTTTATGATTATGACCTGTTCCACCTGACCGAGATTGAAGATATGGACGGTTCATATAAGGCAGCCCTCGACAGGCTCGTTAAGGCAGAAGCAGAGTTGAAGAAAGCCTATCCCGATAACGATGAAATCCTCGATGAGTACCAGTCAGCGGATATTGAGCTGCATAATCTCTCCAACCGTAACGAGTTCCGCAAGGGCTTCAAGGTCGGCGCACAGCTCGTCCTTGAAATGATAAAGCCCATAAAGTGAGGTGGACGGTATGAGCAGATACAAGAGCGAACAGACCGCTTACAATCCACTGAAAAAGAAATCAGTTCCGCTGTGGAGACTTGACACCAACACCGTGACTGTCACACACTTCGATTCCGATACGCAGACCGAGAAGAGCAAGACGTACCACACCGACTTCATCAGGTATCATCTTCATTATTCTGACAGCAAATACCCCGACAGGCTTCGCAGGCTCGTCAATGAGGGGAAAATCGTACAGTATCTTGATGATATGGAACGGAGAGTCAGCGATGCTATCTCACGCCAAGTAGAGCTTTGGAAGCAGACCGACGGTTGCTATCAGAAGGCAGTTCTCAGCGGTGATGCTGAAAAGATGCTCGGTCTGGAGAACTGCTTCGTCTATATGGCGAAAGAAATCATCTTTGAGTGTATGGTTTATATTTGATCGTTTACGGCTGTGCCTTCGTTAGGGTGCAGCCGTTATTATGCTTCAAATGCTAAATTCTCAATCTGTGATAAAAACTGATCTTCGTTCAATTCTTTAATCTCAGATCGATATAAACCTGTAACATTTAATAGTATTTCGCCCATTCTTTCATATGGCAAATAAAATGGTTCAGGCTTTCTATCATCAGTCATCAAGCTAAAATTGTTTTTGTTGTTTAAGACATACCAATCTCCGAATATATCCCCACTATCCACAAGGATAATATTAAATCCTAAATCGTTATGATTTTTTATTATTCCGAAAGCCCAGACAGCTTTTCCTTTGTAGAATAACTTGGTATCCTGATTCTGATATTGTGGTTCTTCATACCAATAATCATAACTATAACGTCTATTATCTTCTTTTTCATCGTCAATACAATACATTATTTCAATTTTAATAAATCGGTTTTCGTCTATCATTATTTCATAAGAAAACCATTTTTCATTATTATATTTGTTACTGAAATATCCATGAATAGAATTCCCTGCATCCAGTTCATTAAAATCCTCGATAAACTTTTCCAGAGGAGAAATTATATCATTTTCAAACTGCGAAAGTATTTTTTTCTTAAAATTCTCCTCTTCTTGCTTTTTTTGTAATCTTATACTTTCTTCTTTCTTTTTAGCTTCGTTTTCTAGATTCCTTGCTGTAATAGCTTTCATTACTAAACTTGTGTGAGATGTTGTACAAGAATTCTGATTGTTTAATAGTTCTACTATTTCATCCCAATTATTGAATCGCTTCTTTGCAGATTTTTCCATCATTTTGTTTATAAGCGATGCCAACGCTGGACTTAATGAACGATTGACTCTTTCTGGACTTGTAGCAGTAGAATATAAATGCATATTTTTTAAATCTTCGAGAGTATTCCCCTCTATTTGGTATGGATATGTATTTGTTGCTAATTGATAGAAAATTATTCCCATTGAATAAATATCCATTTGAATGGTGTTCTTCTTGCTATAGTCCCAAGCTTCAGGTGACATATATGGCGGAGTTCCACTACCTTTAAACGTCATTGTACGTGTTCTTTCTGATGCAATTTTAGCAAGACCAAAATCGGTTATTTTAAAAGTTCCATTACATATCAGAATATTATCTGGTTTTATATCTCTATGTACCAGAATATTATTTACTGATTTCATTCCGTTTGCCAATTGTAAGAAATAGGTAGTTAGAGTATCGTTATCATAATAGTCGTCCATTTCATCTTTTAGAATGGAGTTCAAAGTGCCACCTTCGGCATATTCCATTATTATGTACGGAGGTAGATTTTCAAATTCATCGCCATTATGAACGTATTCATATTTAATTACATTTTCGCCTTGTACTTTAAGTGCTGTTGTTATCTCGTTTTGAAATGAAATCTTTTCATCTTCACTATTGAATGATGGTAAAGAAACTTTAATTGCAAAAATGCAATTATCTTCTTTTCGTTTAGCTTTATATACATATCCGAAGCCGCCCTGCCCTAATTTGTCTTCTAATATGTATTCATTTCCTTTATCATCAAATACTACTGAACCAATATTTAAAAACATATCTTTCTCCAAATATTCATAGAAGTTTTATTCGCAACTTTTTACCGGTATATAAACCATCTTCAATGGTATCATCTTCCTGTACTTCTCGCTAAGGCTGTCATAATACTTTAAAATCAGATCAACCAGTTCCTTACCATTGATGCCACGGATAATAGGTGTATTGTCGAGGTATTTTTGTGCCTTTTTAGTGTAGTTTGAGAGTGTCACGAACAGACCATAATCACCCTCACGCATAGCACCTTTCAACGACTGTATAGTGGTTTCCTTAATATCACCGTCCTGGCTCTTGACCTGAACAAGTATCCTTGGCGGAAACTCGTCTTTATAGGCAGTAATATCTATACCGCTGTCACCGCCGTGGGGAGAAATGGTTGTCCTATATCCCATAGCACTCAAAAGATCAGCCACAAATTCTTCAAGGTCATAACCTTTAAGGTTTCGGCTCAGTTCTTTAAGAATGTAGTCTCTTGTATTTTCGATGATCTCATCTGCCGTTGCAGCAACAGTTTCATCATCGGCGGTCTCTGTTGAAACAGTTACCTTTGAAGTTTTTATCTAAAGCTGCAAGGAATTCGTCAGCGTAGTTCTTAACTGAAAAGAAAGACATAGCTGAGCCAATCTCATACAACGCCCCTGCGAAAAACAGTCCTCGGAAGATGCTTCAACCATTTGACTTTACGCTGCTGAACGTAACTATCCGTATCAGGATCGTATATGTATTCACTTTCAACCGTACCGATATTGATCTCTCTGTTGATCTTTGAAGGGAAAACAATATAGTCACCGATCTGAACTTCATGGGCAAATCGGTATAACATACCTGCACTGGTAGCGACTTTCATCTTCTTATCATCGGGATATGTTTTTATGTATTTTTTCTTGAATGCTTCACGATCAGGTGAGATCTTACTGAGGTCACCGATTTCGTTCCAGCCGATAGCAATAATGTTTTCTTTTAAAAACAGATTATCATTATGGGTATGAATTCCCCATACTCGTATTTCTTCTGACATGGGGTAACACCTCACTCTTTTAATTTTGTTTCATCGTCTAAACCCATCATCATATTATAATGAGCAATGTGTCCGGAAATAAAAAATACATCCTTAAAGACTTTTTTATATTTTTCGATTGAATCAGAATAGCTATCAATATACAAATCATCAGGAATTGAATGTGAACCATCATTTATCCAATAGAACAATGATTCACAAATCTGCTGTTCTTCAACAGTTTGAAATGCTTTTTTGATATGATCATATTTTCGATTTCCAAGTATACCAAAATAGTTTTCAATAATACGTCGCATTGTATTTTGAATAGTAATAAATGATAAGGTATTAGTATCATTTAATTCACGCCAAAGAAGCTCATATGAAGTGTGAATAGGATTGTTGTGATGATACGTTATTATTTTTGAAACGGACTCGTCTTTATGTAGTATCCAATAACTCACATCATTTGAATTATCAGTTTTTCCATCAACAAAAGATGCTTCTTTATGAAAGAACACATTATGCGTAAAAATGAATATCTGTTTTATATTGGAGTTGTCATTTTTAACATCACTTATTAATGCTTTCACCAAACAACTGACTATATAAAGAATTGTACTATCCAAGCTACAAATAGGATCGTCTATTATCAAAATTTTTTCAGTAGAAACTCTTGATATGTCCGTAGCACCTTTGGTAAGTTGTAAGAAATACAAAAATGATATGAATGTTTCTTCACCTTCACTCAGTGTGTCACTTGCTAATGATCCGTCAGGACGTTGAATCTGATAACAATTATCTTTTGTGGGTGAAGGAACAATCTTGAAATTATTAAAGCCATATGCCTTAAGTAATCTGTTTATCTCATCAACTGTAGGTTGGACACTTGAGATGTTCTTGTTTTTTTCTATTATTTGTTTTTCTTTTTCATCTATTTCGTTCTTATAGCTTTCAATTGAAAGACTTATCCCTGTTATTGCTTTATCGACATTTTTACAGTCTTTTAAGTATCCTGAAATTAATGCTTCTTGCTCATCAAGGAGAAAAGTCCATATTTCTGCTATAAGGTTATTCTTTTCAGTCGCAAAGTTATCAACCATAGTGTTATGATTCTGAATTGTTTCGTTTCCTACACTAATCAGTTTTAGAATAGACTCAATATCGGTACAATTTAGCGTAACACTACGGCTTGGTTCTTTTATTTTTTTCTCTATTTCACTCTTATTAGCACTGATATTTGCTTGCACAGCATCAATAAGTGCTTTTATTCTTCCAATATCAACCTTTGATATTGAAAAGAATGAATCATTTGTGAGTATATCTGTCAGTAGTTTAATCATTCTCTGACTGCACTCTTCATAACTGGTTTGAAAAATAGATAATGTTTGCAAATATGTTTCATATTCTCTGTTGAAGAATTGTTCTAATTGTGATTTTAATGCATCAGTTATTGTGTCTTGCTGACAGAAAGGACATTTACAATCATCGCCTAAATATTTCATACCATTTTGCACCCAGTCTGAGTTGCCCAAATGAGAAATCAATGCTGCTATCGGAACATCTTGATTTCCAACAATATGCTTAGCCCAAAGATCAGATGTTTCCACAGAATGTAATTTTTCGAGAATATCTTTATATTCTAATTTTAACAGATCGTGCTTTTCTGGCTTTTCAGCAAATAGGGTTGACGCTTTTTTCAGAAGCTCCTCTCGTGAATGCGGAGAAGAATGTCCGTCTTTGTAACGCTTAATCACCTGATTGAAAAAGGTTTTCTTACTTCCTCTATAACCTGCAAATGCTTCCTGAAAATCTGCTTCGTTTTGCTTTAGTATGACATTCCATATCGTATCTTGAAAATCCTGTGTATGTTTCTCTAATTCTTCATTCTTTTGTTGTAATAAAGTCTTTTTCTTTTTTACTTCATCTGATAATTCCTTTTTTCTCGCTTTCAAAGCATCTATAGCTGTCATATCATCAATTACATCTTTGCCAAGTGTGAAAATACCGTCTATATCACCAGAGAAATTTGTCTCCTTGAAATGTCTGTTATAAACCAACACCTCTAACGGTTGATTGAATTCCCATTCCACATTACAATCTGCATATTTGGGTTCTGTTATATCTTGAAAATAGTTGCTAATGGTTGATTTTCCGCTTCCGTTAGGTCCGTAAACAAAATTAACCTTTGAACACTCAGATAATTCTATGCCACTTTCATCGTATGTGGCACAATTACGCATTTTTATTTTCTTAATCATAGTTCTCACCAATTTAGACAATCATCTGTTTACAATGGTATTTTTCCCATACAAAATCGTCCAATTCTTTACGAGTATGTGAAACCAACAAATATTTCTTTTCTTTTTCAGAAAGCTCAGGTATAGTAAAATTCACGATGTAATTCTTTGCAAAAGCCATATATCCCTTTGAGTATGGCTTGCTTGTATGGAAGATATAATACCAGAACGCTTCTGATTCAAGAAAAACTTTAAGTATTTTCAGTTCCTCAATATCCTCGGAGAGCAATGCATATCCGCAGTAGAATAACACATCGGGATCTAAGGACATAACAGCGACAGGACTTCCGCTTATATATGGAATGAGAAGTTTCTTGCCGAAGTTATTCATGCCCTGAGTTCTTCCATACGCATACCAGGCAGGATAATTTCCGTGTCCCTTATCTCTATTAAGCAATATGGATTTATATTCGGTAAGAAAACTATATGCTTCGGGAAAAGAAGATTTAAAAAACTCCTCATCAATAAGCTGATAAGCATTATCTGTATGCGTATATGGAAAAATTGCGATTTCCATTTTCTTTTCCAGCTCTGTTTCATTTTTGATGATGTTCGGTTTAGCAACCTTAATACAGAGCTTCTTTTCTATTTTATATGACTTGCCGTCATATTCTCTATAATAATATGTATTGTCCTCTTTTATCGGAGTAAAGAAGTAAATATCATTCTTCAAAGTGGCAAGACCATTACGGATTTTCCAGTTTGATAACGGAGTACCCGATGATTCCAGTTTATGGATCACTTCATCAATACTGCTCTCTCTCATTCTCCACGGTTTACCATCAGGGAAATCTATATAATGATACTCAGAGAAAGTATGCTTTTCTAATGTATTGGTTTCATTTAACCTAAAATACTTGATTGCATCCGTTTTGATAGACTTGTCTATCAGAGTTATGCAAGTATAGCTTGTAACATTTTCAAAGACCTGACTATCCCTGAAATCTATGATTTCGAGCTGATGCTGTTCAGCAGAGAAATACTTTCTGAGACTTCTGCCGTTTACGCCTTGCAGGTAGCTGTTTGGAGAGATATAACCGAGCTTGCCGTTATCAGAGAGCAGTTTAATACCTATCTCAAAGAAAGGAATGTACAGATCAACATTGCCGATTGATGATGATACCCAATTAGTCAGATGACGTTTCGTGTCTTCGCTCATGTTTTTATTACGAACATACGGGGGATTGCCTACTACGCAATCAAATCCGTTCTTTTGCATTTTATGAAGTCTATCATACGTTTTCTTATCAAGCGTATCAGAACATATAAAGTTAAAGCTGCACTTTTCTTCTTCGCCGTTCATGAGAACAATCAAGGATAGCAAAGACTTGATTTTATCTATCGCATTGCTGTCTATATCAACGCCATAGAGATATGAGGATATTATCTCAGAATAAGAAATGCCATATCTTTCGTGCATATATTCAGCAGCTGTAACAAGAAAAGCTCCACAGCCACAGGAAGGATCAAGTACGGTAGGAACACTATCACAGTTAAGCGTGTTGCTGACAATATATCTTGTTATTATTTCAGGAGTGTATACTACACCTTTTTCCTTCTTTTCGCTTTGAGGAACGAGCATCTCAAAAATTGCGATAAGTTCATTTAATGTCAGCTTACTTTTTGTGATCTGATTGACCTTATCTACAATAGAATAATCAATATCTGATAAGTAGTTCTTCAACCACTGACTCTTATTAGTATCGACAGCGATTTTATCAGCAAAAGAGTAAAGCAACGCCTTCTCAATGCTTGTAACATCACCTGATATTTTAAGCAACTTATTTACAAGCTGTTTTACGTTCATATCACTTAACTCCATTCAAAAGGTCGATACGGCTTACCGTTCGTCCCATGTTGATAATCTGCTGTTTTTCCTGAGCTGTTACTTTATAAAGGGCATAGCAAATATCATCAAGTTCTGACCATAACTGTCTGAGCTGTCCTGCTATGATCTCTTTGGTATTGAAAGTTGCCGATAAATACTGCTCCTGAAGTTCGGAGATTTCAGTATAGTATTTAGCAAGGTTCGCTACACATTCAGCTTTTTCCGTAACTGCTTCAATAGGAAAAGGAATAGGCATCAGGAATTGCTTGTTAAACTTATAGTATCCGCCACTTTGAGGATTAGCTCCCGATTTGCCAAGAACCGTGAATATTGTTGAATTGATGATGCAGGTGATAGCTTTCATAAGGTCGGCAGATGCACCCTTGACAGTAATGAACCACACATTCGCATTATCCATATACAGACCTTTATCGTTGATGAATGTAGCAATCGTATCTCTTGCGGTCATCGGAATAATGATCTTATCCACATTATATAGTGTATGGTTGTGTTCACGGGTAAATCTATGCCACAAATCACCTTCATAGCACTCAACCTGCTCGGTGATCCGCTGTTTATTTGTTGACAGGTATTCAGCTAACAGCGGATATTTCTCTTTCAGCTCCGGAAAAGGAATAATTTCATTGTTTGCCCCTTCATATGGGAAAACACAATAAGCGTCAGGTTCAACTTTCTTGAAAGGATAGAACTCTCGGTTATATATGACTGCCTTCACAGAATCTTTTTCGACTTTTACTGTTTCTTTAAATCCGTTCTTTCCGATGATATATTTACCGTCTACACGGCAGTTGGTCAAGTGATACATCTTTTTCCAAAGAGCCTGAATACCGTCCTTTACAGCTAACTTCGGATAATCTCCCAGGACACCACAAGTCTGAGAAAGCCTCTTTTTAATCTCTTCAATCTGATAGTTGTCATAAGACCAGCTTTCTGTTCCTGTTTTTATGGGCAATAAAGCGAAGTCGCAAGTTTCAAAATCTCCGTTATCTTCACTGTTTTCAAATATAGTTTTAATGTCCTCAGCTTCCGAAGGCATAAAGAGATATTGAACATTATCATTCTTCTTTTTTGAAAGAATCATGATCGAAACATAGGTGATCCTGCCTTTGAAAATATCTGTTGCCTTGAAGTCAATCAGTTTTTCAAGGTATTTTCCTTCATTAATCAGAGTACGGATAGAACGCCCGTAATCAGTTTTGAACCAACGTCTCTGAATTATAAATCCGAGTTTTCCGTTCGGAGCAAGCAAACTAATACACTTCTCGATGAACAGTACAGAGAGATCGGCTTTACCTTCAAAAGCACTATACTTTGTGCTTAAATAATCGTGCATCAACGGCTGGGCAGCCTTAAAATGCTTTGTTTCAACGTAAGGTGGATTGCCTATCACATAGGAAAAGCCATTGTTTTTACCGAAAACATCAGCAAAGGCAATTTTTATATCAAAAGGCTTGATTTCCGCAATATACTTTGCCGGAATATGATTATCTGTACTTACCAACGTGTTCCCGAGCTTTATATTTCCGTCTATATCACGGAGTATCTTCTCACCGAATGCACCGATACCACTCCAAGCTAAAGGATTGTTGCCGTCAACGATTTTCAGAGCTAATGACATCTTGGTTACTTCTATGGCAGCTTCATCACAGTCTATGCCATGAATACAATTAGTGACAATAGCTCGTCTGCCTTCTATGGTAAGCATATAGCTTTCGTCCTGCACATAGAAATAATCGCTGTACTTGCTCCGTTCGCTTTCATCGGAGCTGAGGATTGCAATCATTTTCTTTGTAAGCAATTCATAAACGGACACAGCAAACACACCTGATCCGCAGCAAGGATCAAGCACTTTGATTTTGAAGATGTCCTCTATTGATTTTACGGAAGATAAATCAACTGTCTGCTTGCATATCATATCTACAATATGCTCAGGAGTGCAGACTGCTCCGTTAGTCTTAACGTATTCAGATTTTGTAACTTCCTCTATTTTACCGTTGTTAATGACAAGTTGTTTACCAAGGAATTCCTCATAGATATTAGCAATAACCTTAACAGGGATTACGTCAAAACGGTACGGGAAAGGATAGTACAAGCCATTTACGAACTCGGCAAAAACATCATTGTCAATATTAAGGCTCTGGAATAATTCGTCACGCTTGAACATAGCTCCGTCATAATGGTCATAGAACTCCATGTAACAGCTGTTTTTGAATGAATTCCAAAAGCCGTTTTCATCAGAAAGAAAATGCTTTAGCTTTTCGTGCTTTTCTATTTCTTTCGACTCGCATACCCTTATGAAAATGATACGGTCAAGAATTACCTGAACATAATAATTGAGCAGCGAATCGTTGTTTATAACATCGGGGTTAAGCTCTACCAGTCTTTTGGCGAGCTTAATTCTGAAATCTGACAGCATGAGCATGAAGTTACTGTCAAGCTGGTTGTTACCCTCGATGGCTTTTGTTTTATAAAGCTGTTCAAGATGATTGGAGCATATATTATCATGCCATAGATGTTCATAGAGTGTATCAAAGTTTTCAAGGTACTCATCTATTGAATACTGTTTTGTTCCCATATCTGCACTCTGATCAGGCGACGGAACAAAGCGAGTATCATAGATTACGAACTGCTCAAAATTGGAAACAAAAGCACATGGTGACTGTGCTGACCAACCATATGAGCGAATTTGGAAAGCGGTTTCCTTACTGGTAAATATATTAACATCCAGAGATTTGGCATCTAAGAATGATTTGATGTTAGTCCCGTTCATCAAAGTGTAGTCTGGCTTTTTGTGTGTTGAGCTTATTTCACGGAGCTTTTTCACTTGCTGACCACTTAATACACGTTCTTGAAGTACCTGAGCAGTATTCTGAACATCCCAACCGAAAATAGCAAGCAATTCATTAAGCCAGGTACGAATAGTTTCTTCGCTGATGTCTTTGTGATTTTTACCTCTAAGCGTATTATTATATCGCTCAATCAGCTCAGATAGCTTTGCTCTCGCTGTTTCTCTATTTGAATTGCCCATAACTATTCTCCTTAAGATGCTTTATATGTTAAAAACAAATATCCAAATTACATTATAACACAAATTCGCAGAAAAAGCAACCTGAAAACTCGTAAATCGTCTAATTTTCGATGCCTTACAACTTCGACTCCAACGGAGTCATAGTCCCTCTCTATGCTCACTTTTCCATTCTGCCGCCAAACCATTCCAAAACCTTGCAAATTTCTTTCTCAGATGAACATAAAAATCCTCCATTTCATCATTGGGCAAGCGGTTTTCTGCCTGATATTCTTCTATCTTATCTTTCAGTATCTGAGTATAGACTTTCCGTTCCTTGTCGAACTTGCCGAGGACTTCGCTATCTTCATTTACCCTTGCGGACAGTTTCGGCTTCTGCTGACCGATGTAGTTGCTAAGCCGTGTTTTATATTTCTGATATGTCCCGTTATCTCTTTCACGACGCTTCTCATTTTTCTTGTCATGCTGATATGCCGTCTGACACTCCTCACCGTCACAACATACAGTATTTTTCTTTCCGAGGAATACCTTACCGCAATACTTACACTTGCAAACATATAGCTTCAACTTATGAATCGCAAAACTGAAATCATAGAAGAAGTTTACAAGGGCTGTGTCGGCTACGGTGTATATATCATTTCGGTCATTTCCCCGTATGATTATCTTATCAAAACTGAGCCGAAACGCTTTCATTTCGCTCTCAGAGTTGAAGTCGAAGTTCCAGTCATCACGCATAACTTCACGGATATTGTTGAACACTTCGTTGACATACTCGGTGGACTTCTTTAAGGCACAGGTGTTGAAGAAAGCCCCTGCCTTGTCAATATCTGCTCTCGCTGAAAGAAAAATGTCCCTCAGAGTATCGGAGTAGTAGCGTGTAAAGAAGTTGAAGCTGTTCAGGCGGTTATCGTCAAACCGTTCCAATATCTCACGGAACACTGCACCTCTGCCGTTGATAGCTCCGATAAGCTCATCTGTGAGCTGCTCATAGTCCAGAAATCCGTTGCGGAACTCCGTAATATCTCTGAAAACCTCATCAAAACTCAGGACGGTCTGCATATCTTCGGAGATATTTCCCCATAATTCCGGATTGTCCTCCGTGACCACAAAAATAACGTTTTTAGCCTGCTCGTCGATGCGATAGAGCAGGATTTTTCTATTTTCAGCCATGTTTTACTCCTTTTCTATAACGTAATTTATCGTGTACGTTATGAATATTATAGCACTTTAGACCATGCTTGTCAATAGGTTTCGATAAAATATAACGTAATCTGCACTTGCGTTATGCAATTTTTGAGGTAAATAACGTTAAATTCCAATATTATAACGTAATATTATGGACTTATCGCATATCGTTATGGTAAAATGGTTTTGTCAGCAAGAGAAAGAAAGCTGACAGCGGAACAACATACTTCATGTTGACCGCAACAATTATAAAGCGCTTTATAAAATATCAAACGAAAGGACGATGATTGATCGTTGAACAATGAAACACAGTGGGGCCAGCCCACACCCCTCCGTCCCGACGGAACGAACCTCCTGCCGTTCCCTGTGAACGCAATTCCACCTATTATAGGTGATATGGCGCAGGCGATAGCGACCACTACCTCAACGGACGTTGCTATGGCAGGGACTTCCATCCTCTCGGCGGTGAGTTACTGCTTCTCTGGCGTTTACAGAATGTCAGCTAAGCGTGACCACACCGAGCCGCTGGTGCTTTACTCCCTAACCGTGGCAGAACCCAGTTTCAAAAAATCGCCTGTTATTTCTTTAGTGAAGCGCCCCTACGCAACTTTCGCCCACGACTGGAACGAGAGCAACAAGCAGGATATTTTCAAGTCGCAGGCGGAGCGCAAGCTGTTGGAAAGCAAGATGCTCGCTCTTGAAAAGAAGGACGATGTGACCGCCGATGAGATAGCAAAACTCCGGACAGACCTCAGCAATATCCCTCAAAGCAACTTCCGCAGGATAGCGGTGGACGATGTCACTCCCGAATCGCTGGTACGTCTGCTCGAAGAAAACGGAACGCTCCTTATGATCTCCGATGAAGCCGGAATGCTCGGCAATTTCAGCGGAAGATACAGCAACAACGTTCCCAACATTGACCTGCTGTTGAAGTGCTGGAACGGTGAAACGTTCATAAGCGACAGAGCAACACGAGCGAGTATTGTTCTCAAAAAGCCGTATATGAGCGTTTGCCTTGCGTGTCAGCCCTATGTGTTTGACAGCATGATAAACAACACGGCGTTCCGTGGCAGCGGACTGATAGCACGTTTTCTGTACTGTTTCCCGAAAAGCAATATCGGTACTCGCAAGTATGACACGCAGGCTGTCCCCGAAACAGTCATCGAAAACTACAAAAATCTGACATACAAGCTGTTGCAGGATAAGTTCACTTTTCACAGCGATATGGAGAAGTATCTCCATTTCGACCACAAGGCTTACGGCGAGTTCGTGGACTACTACAACAATTATATTGAGCCTCAGCTTGTCACGGACATGGCTTTCTGCAAGGATTGGGGCGGAAAATATCACGGACTTATCCTGCGTTTGTGCGGTATAATTCACTGCATTAAATGTGCGCTGAACGGTGTTGAACCTGTGGAGAACCGTGTCACGATTGACACATTCTGCAACGCTATTGAGATAGGCGAATACTTCCGTGAGCAGGCGATATATGCTTACAGTTTGGGTGACACTGACTTCGCCACTGTTAAGGCTGAACGTGTCCTCGGCAAGATACGCTCTAAGCGTATCACGAAGATAAGACAGAATGACCTGCACCACCTTTGCAGATGCACCCTGTTCAAGAACGCTCAGGACTTCAACGAAACGATCGATATGCTGGAAGAATACGGCTATCTTCGCCGTTTTACAAGCAAGGGAACTAACAACAAAACCGTGACCGATATTGAGGTCAATCCGCACGTTTTCAGTTAAGGGAATCTGTCTGTTGCACCTTTTGGGCTTTTTGAGATGCAAAAGGTGCAAAAAGCTCAAAATCCATAAAACACAAACCGTAGAAAGAAAGAGGTTTACACTATGACTACAACACAGAAAAAAGAGATTGTAGACAACATTCTGGAGCTGCTCATTCAGCTCACCGAGGACGGGGATAACTCCGCTTCGCAGACCACTAAAGCACCGACCGCCGACAAGGTGGAGATGCTCACCATCAAGGAGAGCGCCGCACTCGTTTCTGGTCTTTCCGAACACACCGTCCGTCAGCTTGTGAAGCAGGGCAAAGTGAAATCCGTCCGCACCGGCGAGGGCAGGAACGGAAAAATACTTGTGAACAAGGCTGACCTGATCGCCTATTTCAACGGGAAAGGGGTGTAAAAAATGCCTGATATGGAAAAGGTTGAAAAGTTGACTTCTATCCTTGAAGAAAGAAGTGGTCTTGGTGTGCGTGAAGCACTGATTCGTTACTACGATTTTTTGACGGACGATGAAGCGCTGGACTATGATTTTGAGTTGGGTTTTCTTCTCAATAAATTCAGTATTGAGGTGGATATTCAGTTCTGATTTTTGCGATTTTTATGATCGCACTTTTGGATTTTTGTAATGCGTTTTTTCACATTACTGTGTCCACATTTTTCGGCTGTGACCTCAGCCGTCTTAGCCTCGCAGAGCCCCATAAGCATTTTTGATAGTCCGAATAGGCTGTCAAAAGTGCTTTGGGGTTACTGGCGGCGCTTTGCACCGAAAGTAAATTCCGCTGCTACGCAGCGTTCTATGCTGCCCGGTCATAAGGGTCAGCACGATGCTCCTGCATCGTTCCCGACTTTGTCGGGATCCTCTCGTAAGGGAGTCGATCGCTAACCATTCAAACAAAACTTAGAAAGAGAGATGTTACGTTTGAGTAAAACTATTTCAATGTGCCAGGGCAAAGGCAGCCTGTCGCACAACAACAGAGAGTTCACTGCCAAGAATATCGACCCGTCCAGAACACCCGATAATATCATTTTCAAACAGCAAGATCTAGGCGAAGCGTATCACCAGCTTTTTGACGGTGTGATAGCTAACTATAATGCAAAACAAAAGAGGAATGACAGAAAGATCCCTGACTACTTCCAGCACCTGTTCAACCGTGAGCCGAGCAAGAGCGTTATCACCGGGGCGAATAAGCAGAAAAGTTTCTATGAGGACTTGGTTCAGATCGGCACGAAAGATGATACGGGTGTCGGCACTCCCGATGCGGAAATTGCTGTCGCCTGTCTGAAAGAATACATGGAAGATTTTCAGGAGAGAAACCCGAACTTTTATGTGTTCAACGCCGTGATGCACCTCGATGAAGCTACACCACATTTGCACATCGACTACATTCCGCTCGGACACTTTTTCAACGGTCTTGAAAAGCGAAATGCAATGGCGAGAGCTTTAGAGGAAATGGGCTACGGCAAAGGTGCGAATGCGATCAACCGCTGGCGTTTGGTTGAGTGGAAAGTCCTGCACGATATTTGCACCAAACACGGCTTTGAGATCAGCGAACCTAAGAAGTCGAGGGGTTACAGCTTTACAACGGCTGAATATGGCGAGTACAAGGACACAATCAAAGCCCTTGAAGAAGAAAAAGCGCAAGCCGAGAATGAGCGTGATGAAGCCCAAGCGGAGCTTGAAAAGATTGCTCAGAAGCGTGTGAAGCTCGATGATATAGACAAGCTCGAAACAGGCAGGACAATGCTCGGGGGTAAGGTCACAGTCGCAAAAGATGACTGGGAGAATATCACGGCTCTTGCAAAGCGTGAGGTCGCATCAACTAAGCAGGTCAGAAAGCTGAAAAAGGAACGTGACGAAGCTGTGCAGAAGTACGATGAACTGAAAGACAAGTATGATACTGCAAGCGAGGAGCTTTCCGCTTACAAAAAGAAAGAAAAAGAGAGTGGCTTGTTCACCCGTGAGAAGCTGAAAGCAGAGGTGAAGCGTATCAGCCGTGAGGACGAGCTGTCCCGTGAACTGAGGAAGGCTAAGGCTTTTATTTCTGCCTGCGGGCTGTCAGACGATTTTGCCCGGTATAAATTCAACAAAACAAGGGGTTCACAATTAGAATAAAAGACGAAAAGCTATTGCATATCTTGACAGAAAGAGAAAAGCGCGCTACTATTATTATGCGAGATATGCCATAGTCCGTAAAGGAGATAATATGGCAAATATTACAAACAGAAACGGAAAGTTTCTCATAAGAGTTTTCACAGGTCGTGACATCAGCGGAAAGCAGATAGTCAAGTCCACTACTTACGTTCCGCCGGAAGGCACATCACCGAAAAAGGCTGAAAAGCTGGCTCAGGAGTATGCTTTTGAGTTTGAAAGGCATTGCAAGGGTTATGCTCAACTCAATGAAAATATGCGCTTCTCCGAACTGGCTGAGTGGTATTTTGAGAACTATGCACCCGAAGAATTGAAGCCGACTACGGTTTTGAACTACGAAAGTCAGTACAGAAACCATATCGCACCGATCCTCGGCAATAAAAAGCTCAAAGATATTACCACACCAATGCTGACAGAGTTCCTGAAAGTGCTTGGCAAAGAGCATCATCTCAATCCTATCTCGGTCAGAAAGGTCTATATCGTGGTGCAGAGCATTTACCGCAGAGCCTTACAGCAGGGTTTTGCAAGGGACAATCCTTGTCAGAACGTGATAATTCCGAAGAAGCGTGACATCGGCAAGCGTTATTCTCTTTCTGAGGAAGAAACAAAGCGGTTTCTCCACCTTATCCGTGACAAGCCGTGGGACGAAGATGTGAAACGTATCCTGATCATTCTGCTGTTCACAGGCATGAGGATAGGCGAGTGCCTTGGTTTGGCGTGGGAGGATATTGATTTTGAGAAGAAAACGATATTCATTCACCATACGCTGTCCTGCGTGGACGGGGAGCGCTATCTTGACTCACCAAAGACAAAAAGCAGTATTCGCCTGATAGCCATGAATTCGACGGTTGAGAAATGCCTAAGAGATCAGCAAGCATATGTTGGGGAGCTAAAAACGGCTCTTGGAAACAAGTACGCTCACCCCGAAATAGTCTTTCCGTCCGGGTTAGGCAATTACCGTGACCGCAGCTCCGTGTATCATTCTTTAAAGCGTATGACCAAAGGCACTGAGTTTGAGGACATGACGCTACATAAGCTACGACATTGCAACGCTACGCTTTTGCTGAACAGTGGAGTAGACCTGAAAGTGATCTCCGAACACCTCGGACACTGCGATATAGGAGTAACAGCTAATATCTATGCCGATGTACTCCAGAAGCAGAAGATACGTCTTGCCGACACGATCGACGATAAGCTTTTCAATGAACTGAGCTAACACAAAAAACCTCTCTGTCGGTTTCCCGACAAAGAGGTTTACTTTCAAAGTATTTAGTTGAACAATTTGTTGAACAACTTTGTAAGATATTCTCGAAAATACCGTAATATAGGCGTTTTGCGAAAAATTCTTTTAACGCTTTGAGAACTGCGGAGCGCGGCGTGCGGCTTTCAGACCGTACTTCTTTCTTTCCTTCATTCTCGGGTCACGGGTGA
>CANQKY010000038.1 GCA_947624575.1 uncultured Clostridia bacterium | reverse complement strand
TACGGGCCCGTGCCCGGGTTGGGATATTACCGCCGCCGGATGGCCCTCACCGCCGCGGGCCTCACCGTGGAGGACGCCACCGACTACCCGGGCACGGCGTCCCTCAGCCTCATGAGCGCCCAGAAGCCGGAACCGGCGGGAGATACCGTCCGCTTCGTCTAAGCCAAAGCGGGTGCGGGGCAGACCGATCTTCGCGGCGGCTTTGCTGGCATTGATTCTGCTCGGCTGCCTGTGCTGTGAGCTTATCATGACAAAGGACCCGACCTATCTGGACCTTTTTCATCACACCCACCCGCCGGATCGGGAGTTCTGGTTCGGCACCGACACCATGGGGCGGGACATCTTCTCGATGATCTGGTACGGCGGGCGTGTTTCGCTGGTGATCGGCGTGCTTTCCGCCGCTTTGTCCACCCTGATCGCGATATTGCTGGGCGGGCTGAGCGGTCTGGCGCCCGACCCGCTTGACCGTGTGATCACGCGGGGCGTCGATCTGCTTTTCAGTATTCCGTCCTTGCTTTTGGTCATTCTGATTCGGGCGATCCTCGGTAGGTCGGGGGTGTTCGGGATTTCGCTGGTGATCGGGCTGACCGGCTGGTTCAGCATGATGAAGGTCGTCCGCACCGAGGTGCGGCAGCTGCGAAACAGCGAGTATGTGATCGCGGCGCGGTGCATGGGCGGCGGGTTTTTCCATATCCTCAAAAACCACCTGACGCCGAATTTTATCCCGTCGATCATGTTTATGGTGGTGATGAATGTCCGCAACGCCATCGTCATGGAATCAACCCTCAGCTTTCTGGGGCTCGGTCTGCCGCCCGAGGTGATCTCATGGGGGAGTATGCTGTCCCTCTCCGAAAACGCGCTGACCACCGGCGGCTGGTGGATCATTCTGATCCCCGGCGCTTTTCTGGTGACCACCCTGCTTTGTATGACCGCGCTGGGGGATCATCTCCGCCAAACCGCCAACCGCAAGGAAAGCTATTTGTAAAAAGAGCGTGCCGATTTTTAGTCGGCACGCTCTTTTTATCCGATGAACATTTGGGTCCAGTAATTTCCGCTTTTCACATATCCCACACCGATCTCGGTATAGGAGGCGTTGAGGATATTGGCACGGTGTCCGCTGGAATTTATCCAACCGTTCACAACGGCTTGCGGCGTTGTATAGCCCTGTGCAATATTCTCGCCCGCCGTACGGTAGGAAACGCCGAAGTTCTTGATCATGTCAAAGGGAGAACCGTAGGTCGGACTGGTGTGCGAAAAATACTTTCGGTCGTGCATATCCTGCGACTTGTATCGCGCGATACGGCTCAGCTGCCAGTTGGCGGTCAGCGTGTGCAGTCCGTTTTGCACCCGTATCTCATTGACAAGGTCGATCACCTGCTGTTCGTAGGAGGTGATGCTTTCCTCCAGAAGCGGAACGGTCACCTTCTGACCGGGGTAGATCAGATCGGGATTTTCAAACTGCGGGTTTGCGGCGATGATCTCGCTCAGCCCGACCTGATATTTCACCGCGATCTTCCAGAGGGAATCGCCCTTGACAACGGTATAGCTCACCGTATCGGCTGCCGATACGGTGAAGATGCAAGCCGACATCAGGCAGCATACTGTCATCAAAAATGCGTGTATTTTTTTCATAAAGAATCCTCTTTCAAAAAGATCGGACCCTTTTTATTCTGTGCAAAATGATCTGCGGCATACCGCATTTTTTGTTATGATCCCAGCCGGTTTCGGAAATCCCGACAGCCGCACGCTTTTTTACCATATCCGCAAAAAATGATACCAAATTTGCAATGAAAAACCTTTTTAAGGGCGATTCCTGATAGAATTGAAAAAACTTTGTCGCAAAGACATACCTATGCAGTAAATCAAAAATCAGGAGGAATGAGTGATGAACGCTTGTGACAACAGCAGACCCTGTCCGTGTACTTATGACTGCCCGCGTCATGGGAAATGCTGCGCCTGCGTGGCGCACCACCGTGACAACCATGAGGGTGTCCCGGGGTGCTTCTTCTCGAAAGAAGCGGAGGCAACCTATGACAGGAGTATCGAGAATCTGGCAAGGGATCACGGACTCCTATAAGCTTCCTGTAAGGGGCGAAGAAACACACGGAGGGAATCTGATATGAAATGGCCCTGGAAAAAGAAAAAGCTTTCCTTTGATGAAGCGGCGAGATTCAACTGGGAATTGGATACGAACGCCGAATTGAGACGAAAGCTCGATGAGCTTGCAGAACAATATGCAACTCTGGGCGAAAAAGAATACCGGAGGAAGCTCCTGCTGTTATTTCGGGAAAATGATCTGGTTATGGATTCCAGTCAGCTGGATATGCTGCTGCTTCTGCGACACAAAACCGATCAGATGCTGTTGAGGCAGGAGGCGCATCATGATGAAGAAGCAACCTAGGCTTTGGTTCACGCTCTTTCTGCAATACGGGCTGACGGAATTTCTGGTGCGCGATCCATACAAGAGATTAAGAATGCGAAAAATCATTTTCAACAAAAAGAAAACGGGGTGCGGAAATTGAAGTTGTCAGTGGAAAAATTATTTCATGTAAAAGGATCCGGTTCTACCATGAAAACGGAAGCTCTGGCAGGTATTACCACCTTTATGACCATGGCATATATCCTCATGGTCAATTCCAGAATGTTTGCGGAGCTTCCGGGGGTGTCGTACAACGCGATTTATATTGCGACTGCGCTTTCCGCCTGTATCGGGACGGTGCTGATCGGACTTCTGGCGAATCTGCCGCTGGCGCAGGCGTCCGCTATGGGTTCCAATGCCTTTTTTGTCTATACGGTGTGCCTTGGATTGGGATTGAGCTATGCCAATGCCCTGGTGCTCATTCTGCTCGACGGCATTTTGTTCATACTGCTCACGGTAACAGGACTGCGAAAGAAGATATTTGAGGCGATCCCAACGTCGGTAAGGGTGGCGATTCCGGCGGGAGTCGGGCTGTTTATCGCTTTCATCGGGCTGAAGGATTCCGGAATTGTGGTGGCGGATTCCTCCACCTATGTCAGCCTTGCGTCCTTCAACCTGCTTTCCGGAAACGTGGCGTGGAAGGATATAATGCCGATGCTTGTCACATTTGCCGTCTTAATTACGATCGCGGTTTTGACCTGTCGGCGGGTAAAGGGCGCCGTGCTCTGGGGCATACTTGGGGGAACGGGGCTGTATTATCTCCTTGGTCTTACCGTTTCGGGATTTTATGAGGGCTTTGCGGACAATCTGAATTTTAACCCCTTTACGGCATTTGGGGACTTTGGCAGGCACGCATTTGGCAAGGTTTTTACGGAAGGTTTTGATTTTTCGCCGTATCTGGCAAACCACAGCGGAATGGAGCTTGCCATATTGATCGCGACCACTGCGCTCGCGTTTTGTCTGGTGGATATGTTTGATACAATCGGCACCCTGTATGGAGCCTGCGCCAGGGGAGATCTTCTGACCGAGGAGGGGGAGGTACCCAATCTGGATAAGGCGATGCTGGCGGACGCCATAGCCACCACCTGCGGCGCGGTCTGCGGCACGTCCACGGTGAGCTCTTATGTGGAGGCTTCCACCGGCATTGCGGAGGGCGGAAAGACAGGCATGGCAGCCATGGTGACCGGCGGGTTGTTTTTTGTCAGTATGTTTTTAAGCCCGATCGCCATGCTGGTGCCGGGCTGTGCAACGGCGGCGGCGCTCATCTATGTGGGAATCATGATGATGAACTGCGCCAGAAATATCGACTGGCTGAAAACCGAGGAAGCGGTTCCGGCGTTTCTGACCTTGGCGATGATGCCTTTGACCTATAACATTTCTTACGGTATTGCCTTCGGCGTGATCTCTCATGCGCTCATCAGCGTGTTCACCGGAAAGGCAGGGAAGGTAAAAGCGGGCACATGGGTCATCGCGGCGCTCTTTGCCGTCATGTTCTTTGTAACGCATTAAGGGCTGTGTGCAAGGAGAAAAAATGAGATACTGATGACCTGAACGGAACAGTGGGAGAGGAATATGCTCTGCCGCAGGAACGGATCACAATCAGATAAAGACACTAAGGGAGGAAAACATGATTACATTTGTCATAGCCCTGCTTATTTTGCTCGCGGGATATCTCATCTATGGGCGGGTAGTGGAAAGGATCGTCGCACCAAACGACAATCCCACGCCGGCGATGGCGCATCAGGACGGCGTGGACTTTACGCCCATGAAGAAGTGGCGGGTGTTTTTGATCCAGCTTCTGAATATAGCCGGAACGGGACCGATTTTCGGACCGCTGATGGGTGCGGTTTTTGGACCGGTGGTGTTCTTGTGGATCGTGCTGGGCTCCATATTAGGCGGAGCCGTGCATGATTATCTGTCCGGCATGGCGTCTGTCAGGAATGACGGCGCGTCCATATCGGAGATCATCGGGAAATATTTGGGCAATGCGGCAAAACAGGTCATGCGTATCTTTTCGGTCGTCCTGCTGGTATGCGTAGGCGCGGTATTCACCACCAGCCCTGCCGGACTTCTTGCAAGCCTTACGCCGGATTTTATGAACACCACATTCTGGATCGTAGTCATCATGGCGTATTACGTGCTGGCAACACTGCTCCCCATTGATAAGGTGATCGGAAAGCTCTATCCCGTGTTCGGCGTGGTGCTGATGTTTATGGCGGTGGGGATCATCGGCGGGCTGATTGTCGGCGGGTATTCGCTGCCGGAGCTTACGTTTGAGAGCCTTGCCAACCTCCACCCGCAGGGCAAGCCGATCTGGTCCTATATGTTTGTCACGGTAGCCTGCGGCGCGGTATCGGGCTTTCATTCCACGCAGTCGCCCATGATGGCGCGGTGCATCAAACACGAAAAGCAGGGACGGGCGATTTTTTACGGCGCCATGCTGGTGGAAGCCGTGATCGCCCTGGTATGGGCGACGGCAGGTCTGGGATTTTACGGCAATACAAAGGATTTGCTGGAAGCTCTGACGTCGTTTGGTCAGTCGGGCGTGGTTTACAATATTTCGGTGGGACTGCTCGGCAAGATCGGCGGGGCGCTGGCTGTCATCGGCGTGGTCGTCTGCCCGATCTCTACGGGGGACACGGCGTTTCGAAGCGCACGGCTCACCCTTGCGGACTGGTTGAAGCTGGATCAGTCCAGCCTTGGAAAACGGCTTATTTTGGCGATCCCCCTGATCGGGGTAGCCGCTGTTTTGACGCAGATTGATTTTGACGTGATCTGGCGGTATTTTTCCTGGTCCAATCAGACGCTGGCGATGATCGTGCTGTGGGCGATGGCTGTCTATCTGGTGCAAAATGCCAAAAAGGAATGGTATTCTCTGGTTTCTGCGATTCCCGCGGCGTTTATGAGCGCGGTTTCCGTCACCTACATTCTCATGGCGGACGAGGGCTTTCGGCTTCCCACCGTCATATCCTATCCGGTGGGTGTTGTGGCGGCGGTCGCCTTGCTGATCGTATTTCTGGTGTATATGATCCGTGCGAGGCGCGCAAAAAAGCCCGTGACCTCATAATGCGATCACGAGCTTAAACCAGCCGCTTTCTGTGCTGAACGAATAGAAGGCGTTATGCTTTTCGCAGAAAGCCATAATGGAGCGTGTGCCGAGTCCGTGGTCGGGCTTGTGCGATTGGGGGAGCCCGTTTCTCCCAAAGGAGATTCGTCCACGGTAGGGGTTTTCGATCTCAAACATGAACTGCGGTGTATGAATGCACCGAATGACGATTTTTCGTCGGTTTTTCGGAAGCCTTTCACAGGCGTTTATGGCATTTTCCAGAGCGTTCGAAAAGCAGATCGCAAGCTCGGCGGAATCGATGGGGAGCGTTTGGGGGAAAGAAAGCCTGTGCTCCACCGTAATACCGGAGCGTTTTGCACGGCTGAAATAGGTCGCAAGGGTGGCGTTTAAAATGGGATCGCTGCAATACCGGACAGGTGCGGCGGTCTCATTTTGTGTGTATGCCTTTATGTAGGCAAGGATCGCTTCGGCATTTCCTTCTTCCGCAAGCCCTGCCACCGCAGACAGTGTCTGCCGAACACCCTGCCGTGCGTTTTTTACCTCCTCTGCTTTTCGTGCGGTGTCCTTCGCCTGTTTTTGGACGTTTTCGATCTGCAGCCTTAAAAGATCGCGATCCTGTTCCTCCATTCGGTATCGGTACTGGAGCCACAGGTATTGGAAGATGGCATAGTAGACGATGAGCAGGACTGCGCCGGACAGGGCAAACAGGATAGAAAAGGATTGATTGAGCGTATAATGCGCCGGATAGAGCACCAACACCGTGGTGAAGATGAAAAAGGAGCAGGGGACCAGGGCGAGGATTCCCCAGCCCTCGGCAACTGTGTCCGCGATGTTTAGGAAAATACTGCGCAGGAAGAAAACGTCCAGCAGAATTACAATCAGGTAGGCAAAAAGAAGCAACAGGAGATTGGTCACTGGGTCGCCGAGCAGCGTATGAAGCAGAGTGACGCAGACAATCAGATAAAGGGAGAACAAAAGCTGCGACAGGCAGCAGAACATATGCCTTGTAAGGGACTCGTCCGCGATCAGAAAGGTTATGATAACCCCGGGTATGGAGATCGTGAGTACGGCGCTGCGCAAAAAAGGCAGGAAGCCGAGAAAGCGTATGCAAAGGGCGGAAAGCAAAACGGCATACACAACATATCCGCCGACGATCAGCAGATTTTTCTTTTTATTTGCCTTTAGCCTGCTGATCGAAACAACCATGCCGAGCGTGCCGAAGATAGAGATCAGGCACCGGCATATCTGGTATGCGGTATTGTTGTCAAAAACCATGCCCTGCCTCCTGTTTTTCTATAGTGCCACCATGATCCGAAACCGGTTATTCTCAGCCGTAAACGAATAAACGGCGTCATGCCGCTCACAGAATGCCGCGATGGAGCGGAAGCTGCCCGTTAACTGTGGATTGCCCTTTTTGTCCAATGGCATTTCACCCTGAAAAGGATAGGTGACCTCAAACATCAGCTTTGGCGTGTGGATACACCGGACGCTTATCTTCCTTTCACGTTCCGTGAGCTTCATACAGGCATGGATCGCGTTTTCCAGCATATTGGCAAAGCAGACGGAAAGCTCGGAAGCGTCCACCGGAAGAACGTCTGGAATGGAAAGGGAGGTCTCAAGCGCGATACCCGCCTCCCTTGCGGACGCAAAGTAACCCGAGAGCGTGGCGTCCAGAATGGGATCGCTGCAATACCGATGGGGCTTTGGCATATCCTCGGACAGTGCCGCGGTATTTTCCACAAAATCAAGGATCGCCTTTGTGTCGCCGCTTTCCGCAAGGGTGGCGACTGTGGAAAGGGTGTGGCGCAGGTCGTGCCGCATGATTTTTGTTTGCTTTTCGAGCGCCTCAAGCTCGGCGTTTTCCCTCCGTATGCTTTCGAGCTGAAGCTCCAGAATTTCCCTGTTCTGCTCCGACTGCAGCCTGCCATACTGCATGGACAGGTAGCTGCCAATAGAAAAGTAGACGGCGATTATGACGGCGCCGAGCAGATAAATCATCACAATGCTCACCGGCCGTTTCGTATAATGCTCCGGGTAAAGGGCGATCGTCACAGAGAGGACGATGAACGCGCAGGAAATCAGGGAAAGAAGTCCCCAGCCCTTTTGCATGATGCCGACAAAATGAAGCCGGATCTGTCTCATCAAGCGGAAATCAAACAGCACCGCCAGCAGATAGAAAAGCAGGCGCAGCAAAATGTCCGACAGCTCGTTCCCGTGCAGGGCGGTATTGAGTAAGGTGACGGTTGCGGCAATGTAGAGGGAAGCCAGAATATGGGTCGCCTGCATGAATATGAGCTTTGCAAACGGCTCGCCCGAAATACGGTGCAAAAGAAGAATCGTCGGGCAAGATATGGTGAAGATAAAGACCCGCAGGAAATGCTCGTAATCAAAATAATAGAGGATCAAAAGGGTGGAGAGAACGACATAAACGGCATAGCCCACAAGAACCGCAATGCTTATAGCTTTCCTTCGCATGATCCTAACATGAGTGGTGGACGCCATCATGGCGATTGTACCCACAAAGGTGATCAGGACCTTCAGGACCAGAAAGGGAAGGTTATTCTCAAAAAGCACGGTATTTTCCTCCGTCCAGCCAAAAGGCAGCCCACTCCTTCTTAACGGTATCATAGGTGCGGCGCGGAATGGGAACGCGCAGGTTTCCGGTCAACACCATGTCCGTTTTCGTCACCTCTGTGACATGGGTGAGGTTTACCACGAAAGAGGAACCGACTAAGAGCATCTCGTGATGGGAGAGAAGGTCCGATACCGCGTCAAGAAAGGAGCCGTTGAAGGTAATACCGGATATCATACTGCCGTCTGTCATATAGTAGCAGATTCGCTTGCCGGTGCGTTCCGCGTACCGGATATCGGCAACCGGCAGGATACGGATACTGCCCGCGGTTTTGACGGAGATCATCTCCCGCTTCGTGCGGGAAAAAGAGGAAAACGCTTTGTCAAGGCTCCGAAAGAAAAGGGACGGCTCCACAGGCTTTAGGAGGTAATCGAGGGCGTCCACTCGGTAGGAGTCCAGCGCAAAGTCGGGCGACGTGGTCAGATAGAAAAACATGCCCCGATCGCCGCGCCGGCGCAGCGCCGTTCCAAGCTCTATGCCGTCCATCTCCGGCATGATGCAGTCGAGAATATACAAATCAAAGCCGCCGTATTCGTCCACATGGTTCAAAAGCTCTTTTCCGGAATAGAAAGACGACAGCAAAAGCAAACGGTCGGGGTTTGCCTGTTTATATTGCCCGATCAGATTTTTGATGGTTTCGTGGCACGCTTTTTCATCATCGCATAATGCAATCTGCAAGGTTTTCGCCCCTTTTCCAGTCCAAACGCGGCGGTATGTTATGATCCCAGCCGGTTTCGGAAATCCCGATAGCCGAATTGCTTTAACAGCCGCAGCCTGCCGTCTTTCTGCAGCAGATAGATAGACGGCAGCGGCATGCCGTTAAAGGTATTGTTTTTGCAGGCGGTGTAGATCGCCATATCGCCGAACAGCAGCAGATCGCCGGTCTCGGGCGGACGGTCAAAGCGGTAATCACCGATCACATCACCGGCAAGGCAGGTCATACCGCCCAGCCGCCAAAGTGCGCCCTCTCCCTCCTGATAAAGCGGCGGGCGGTAGGGCATCTCCAGCACATCGGGCATATGGCAGGCGGCGCTGGTATCCAGTATGGCGGTGTGAATCCCGCCGTTTTGCACGGTGTCCAACACCCGTGTCGCCAGATATCCGGCGTTTAGGGCGCAGGCTTCGCCCGGTTCCAGATAGACCTTTGTGCCAAACTGCTTTTGTATCTGCCGGATACACCGCAGCAGGCGGGGTATGTCATAGTCGGGGCGGGTGATGTGGTGCCCGCCGCCCATATTGAGCCATTTCATGTCGGGCAGAATATCGCCGAACCGATCTTCGACCGCGCTGAGGGTGATTTCCAGCGCGTCTGCGTCCTGCTCGCAGAGGGTGTGAAAATGAAGCCCGTCCAGTAAGGAGATAAGCTCATCGGTCATCTCGCTGTCCCACACCGCCCTTGTCACACCCAACCGGCTGCCGGTAGCACAGGGATCGTAGATCGCGTGTCCGCTTTGGGTGGAGCATTCGGGGTTGATCCGAAGCCCGATGCTTTTGCCCGCAGTCTTTGCGGCTTTTCCAAAGCGCGCAAGCTGGTGGGGTGAATTGAATACGATGTGATCCGCATACCGCAGAAGCGCGGGAAATTCGTCCGCACGGTACGCCGCCGAAAAGACGTGGACTTCCTTTTCCGGCATTTCCTCCGCGCCCAAACGCGCCTCATACAGCCCGCTTGCTTCGGTGCCGTCCAGATACTCGGAGAGAAGCGGGTAGAGGTCGTAATGGGAAAACGCCTTTTGCGCCAGCAGAATACCACAGCCGGTGTCGTTCCTGATTCCGGCGAGGATTTCACCGTTGCGGCGAAGCTGTGTTTCGTCCAGAATATAGCAGGGGGTCGGAATGTGTTCCAGCAGTTTTTCGGGCGATCTTCCGCCAAGGGCGGCAAACGCCGGCTGGCGGCTCCCTTTCATTCGACCGGCGCCGGATCGCGGCGCTCACGACGGGGAAGCCCATATTCCTCCAGTGCGGCGAGAAACGGATCGGGGTCAAATTCCTCCACCGTGTAAACGCCGGACTTATTCCATTTGCCGGTCAGCAGCATCAGCGCGCCGCACATGGCGGGTACGCCGGTGGTGTAGCTGATCGCCTGACTGCCTACCTCCCGATAGCATGCCTGGTGGTCGCAGACATTGTAGATATAATAGCTTTTGTCCCTGCCGTCCTTTTTGCCGGTGAAGATACAGCCGATGTTGGTTTTGCCGTGGGTGCGGGGACCCAGTGTGGACGGGTCGGGGAGCAGTGCTTTTAAAAACTTGATCGGCACGATCTCATGCCCCTCAAATTCCACCGGCAGGGTGGACAGCATACCCACATTCTGCAAACAGCGCATATGGGTCAGATAGCTCTGCCCGAAGGTCATGAAAAACCGGATTCGCTTCACATCGGGGAGATGCACCGCCAGCGATTCGATTTCCTCATGGTGGAGGAGGTAGATGTCTTTTTCGCCCACCTCGTCAAAGGTGTAGGTGCTCTTAAAGCTCATGGCGGGTATCTCCACCCAATGTCCGTTTTCCCAGTAGCTGGCAGGCGCCGATACCTCCCGCAGGTTCACCTCGGGGTTAAAATTGGTGGCAAAGGGATAGCCGTGGTCGCCGCCGTTGCAGTCGAGAATGTCGATGGTGTCGATCACGTCGAACTCATGCTTTGCGGCATAGGCGCAGTAGGCTTGTGTCACGCCGGGATCAAAGCCGCAGCCGAGCAGCGCGGTCAAACCGGCTTTCTCAAACCGCTCCCGATACGCCCACTGCCAGCTGTAATCAAAATAGGCGGAAAAGCCCGCCTCCCTGCACCGCTTTTCGTAAACGGCGCGCCACGCCGGATCGTCGGTGTCCTCCGGCTCGTAATTGGCGGTGTCCATATAGTGGACGCCGCAGGTAAGGCAGGCGTCCATAATGGTGAGGTCCTGATAGGGAAGCGCGATATTCATCACCAGATCGGGCTTGTAAGCGCGGATCAGCGCGATGACCTCATTCACGTTGTCGGCGTCCACCCGAGCGGTGGTGATGTTTGTTTTCGTTTTACCCGCCAGCTTGTCCGCCAGCGCATCACATTTGGACTTGGTGCGGCTTGCAATGCACAGCTCAGAAAACACATCGCTTGCCTGACAGCACTTTTGGATCGCGACCGAGGCGACTCCGCCGCAGCCGATCACTAACACTCTGCTCATCTTCTGCCTCCTTTGTCGATTGCCAAGATCATCTCTCGCAGCACCTTGCAGGCGGTGGCGGTGGATACCCCCGAAGCGTCCAGCATCGGCGCCAGCTCGGTCAGATCGGCGCCCACCACACGGGCGCGGCAGACGGTTAAAATGGCGTCCAAAAGCTGTAAAAAGGAAACGCCGCCTGCTTCCGGCGTGCCGGTGCCGGAAAATGCCGCCGGATCGAGGCAGTCGAGATCCACCGTGAGGTAAATCGGCGCGCCGCTTTTTTGGAGCGTCTCCACGGTGTCGGTCAGTCCGGTAAAATCAAACGGGTGAAGGGCGGTGTGCGCCTTTCCGAAGGCAAACTCCGCCTTTTCTCCGCTGCGAATGCAAAACTGGTGGATATGCCCGTCCCCCAAAAGCTCGTGACAGCGGCGGATCACCGAAGCGTGGCTGAGTGCCTCGCCCAGATAATCGTCCCGCAGATCGGCGTGCGCGTCAAACTGAATGAGGTGCAGATCGGGGTATCGGCTCTTCATCGCCCGCACCGCACCGAGGGTGACTAGATGCTCGCCGCCGAGCAAAATCGGGAGCTTGTGGTCCCGCAGAATGTCGGCGGTCTGTTTTTCAATCGCCCGCAGCGCCCGCTTGGGGTCGCCAAACGGAAGCTCCAGATCGCCGCCGTCAAACAGAGCGCAGTCGGTCAGATCGGCGTTTTGGTAGGGGCTGTATGTCTCCAGCCCGAAGCTCTCATGCCGGATCGCCGCCGAGCCGAACCGCGCACCCGGGCGGAAGCTGGTGGTGGAATCAAACGGCGCGCCGAACAGCACGATTTTTGCGTCCCGATAGCTGCCGTCACAGCCGATGAAGGTCTCCACATTCCTATTCATGCTCTACCTCCTCCAGCATCTGCTCCAAAAACGCCGGCAGATAAAAGGAACCGACATGGAGACGGGTGGTATAGTATTTGGTTTTCAGTCCCAGCGCAAGCCATTTTTCGGCGTTGAGATCGTCGATCGGGTGATATTGCTTGCTGGCAAAGCCGAACAGCCAGTACCCCGCCGCATAGGTCGGGATATGCGCCTGATACACCCGACTGATGGGAAAGGTGCTGACGATCCGCTTGTGACTGCGCTGCATGGCGTCGGCGTCCTGCCGGTAGAAGGGGCTGCCCTGCTGGTTGACCATGATCCCATCGCTTTTCAGCGCGTTGCAGCAGCTTGCGTAAAACTCCCTTGTGAATAGTCCGGCAGAGGGTCCGAAGGGATCGGTGGAGTCCACGATGATCAGGTCGTACTCCCCGCTGCACCGGCGGATAAACCGCAGCGCGTTCTGGTACCGGATATTCACCCGTCCATCGTCCAGACGGCTGGCGTTTTCGGGCAGATAGGTGCGGCAGACCTCGATGACCTGCGGGTCCATTTCCACAAGGTCGATCCGCCTGATCTGCTCATATCGGGTCAGCTCCCGCACCACACCGCCGTCCCCCGCGCCGATCACCAGAATATCACGGGCGTTCGGGTGGACTGCCATCGGCACATGGGTGATCATCTCGTCGTAGATAAACTCGTCCCGCTCGGTCAGCATCACGTTGCCGTCAAGGGTCAGCACCCGTCCAAATTCGGGCGTTTCAAAGATGTCGATCTGCTGATAATCGCTTTTCCCCGAATAGAGATGACGGTTGACCCTGATGCTGTGCTGCACATCGGGGGTGTGAAATTCGCTGAACCAGAGATCCATTACAGTACGCCTCCCGTCATGACATTGATATGCCGGATCTCGGGGTCCTCCGGTCCGGTCAGGGAGCAGCCCTTCTCCCTTGCGTATTCGATATAAGAGAGGATTTGCGGCGTGATCCGCTCACCCGGCGCCAAAATCGGGATACCGGGCGGATAGCACATCACAAATTCGCAGCCCACCTGCCCCGCGCTTTCAGAGAGGGGAATGCTTTTCTTGTCGGCATAAAATGCCACCTGCGGGCTTGTCACCACGTCGGGCGGAATATACTCCTGCCGCAGCAGACCGCTGCTGTCCTTTTGGTACCGGCGGCGGATATCCGCCAGCGCGCTCACCAGCCGCTCCAGCTCCTGCGGGCGGTCGCCCATCGAGAGATAGGCGAGAATGTTGCCGATGTCCCCGAACTCGATCTGAATATCGTATTCGTCCCGCAGAATATCGTATACCTCGATCCCCGCAAGCCCGATGTCACGGGTGTGAACGCTGAGTTTGGTGGTGTCGAAATCAAACACCGAGTCGCCGTTTGTCAGCTCCTTCCCAAAGGCGTTGTATCCGCCGATGGCGTTGATTTCTTCTCTGGCGTAGTCCGCCATCTCCATCACCCGCCGGAATACGGTGCGCCCCCGCAAGGCAAGGTTTCGCCGGCTGATGTCAAGGCTTGACATCAGCAGATAGCTGGCGGAGGTGGTCTGGGTCAGGTTGATGATCTGCCGCACATGACCCACCGGCATGTTGGGACCGGTCAGAAGCAGGCTGGACTGGGTGAGACTGCCGCCGCTTTTGTGCATCGAAACGGCGGACATATCCGCACCTGCCGCCATGGCGGAAACGGGCAGATGCTCTCCGAAATAGAAATGGGTGCCGTGCGCCTCGTCCGCCAAGCAGAGCATACCCGCCTCATGCGCCATCTTCACGATCGCGCGCAGATCGCTGCAAACGCCGTAATAGGTGGGGTTGTTGACCAGCACGGCGACCGCGCGGGGGTGCTCCCTGATCGCCCGCTTCACCTGCTCGCGGCACATACCCAGCGAGATGCCGAGCTTTTGATCCACCTCGGGATTGACATAGACCGGCACGGCGCCGCAGAGCACCAGCGCGTTGATGACGCTGCGGTGGACATTGCGGGGGAGAATGATCTCGTCCCCCCGTTTGCAGGCGGCAAGCACCATGCTCTGTACCGAGCCGGTGGTGCCCCCTACCATCAAAAAGGCGTGCGCCGCGCCGAAGGCGTCGGCAGCCAGCTCCTCCGCCTGCCGGATCACCGAAACCGGCTGGCAGAGGTTGTCCAGCGGCTTCATGCTGTTGACGTCGACCCCCATGCACCGCTCCCCCAAAAAGGCGGTCAGCTCGGGGTTGCCGCGCCCGTGCTTGTGCCCCGGCACATCGAAGGGGACCACCCGCATCTGCCGAAAGCGTTCGAGCGCCTCATAGATCGGCGCACGGTGCTGATCCTGTAATCGTTCCATACACATTACCTCTGAAATCAAAAACGCAGACCGCGACAAACACAGCCTGCGTTTCGGATATACGGAATGGGAAAGCCGCTGTGATCGACCTCATCGCCGGTCTGCGTTTGGTAT
Source organism: uncultured Clostridia bacterium (assembly GCA_947624575.1). Classification (GTDB taxonomy): domain Bacteria; phylum Bacillota; class Clostridia; order Oscillospirales; family Ruminococcaceae; genus CANQKG01. Next base: position 5,792 of record CANQKY010000038.1, on the reverse strand, counting down.
CGGAAAAGACCCTTATGCTACCTCGGATTATATCATATCCGAAAACCTCTGTCAACGAATATTCTCTCTTGCTTGACGGATATCTGCCGGCGGCTTATAATAAACATATACCAATCCTATCAGGAAGGAAGCCTCATTATGCCGACACTGTACTATAAGGAAGCGCAAAAACTGGCGCGGGGAGAGTTTCGCTCCTGCACCTTTCGGGGGGAGTACCCCTATCTGCCCGTGCTGGACGATTTTATTTCTGACGAGCAGTTAAATCAGGGGATCGACCTGGGCATTGTGCAGATTCCGATGGAGTTTATCGTCGGTACTCGTACCGGCGGGCGTTCCACCGCCTTTGCCCGCAACTTTATGCCGCTGATAGAGGACGATACCGAGTTTGCCTCCAAATGGAAGGCGTTGTGCCGTTCCCATCTGGAGGAGGGGATTCACGACCCGATCAAGGTATACGAGTATATGAACCGCTACTATGTGCAGGAGGGGAATAAGCGGGTCAGCGTGCTGAAATTTTTCGGCGCCTATAATATCGACGCCTATGTGACCCGTATTCTGCCCGAGCGCACCGGCTCGAAAGAGGTGGAGCTTTACTATGAGTTTCTCGATTTCAACCGTTACAGCGGGGTCAACAGCATCGAATTTACCAAGTCGGGGAGCTACGCCCAGCTCCAGCAGTTGATGGGGAAGGAACCGGAGGAACTGTGGACGGAGGAGGAACGGCGGGATTTTTTGAGCGCCTACTACTATTTCCGAAAGGATTACGAGAGCAGCGGCGGGAAAAAGCTCAGCTCCACCGTGGGGGACGCCCTGCTGGCGTTTATTCAAATCTACGGCTATCAGGCGCTCCAAAATCGGGACGGGACGAAAAAGATGATCTCCGATATGTGGGAGGAGATCGCCCTCCAGCAGGAGGAGGAGCCGATTGACGTCAAGCTCGATCCGCCCGAAAAGAAGGCGGGACTGCTGACCAAGATGTTTGGCGGCGGCAAAAAGGAGAAAAAGGTCGCCTTTATTCACGATAAGGACCCCGTCACCTCCGGCTGGACCAAGGGGCATGAACAGGGACGCCGCCATGTGCAGCGGGTGTTCGGGGATAAAATCCAGACAACCGCCTTTTTCAACGCCATGGAAAGCGATCCGCACGCGGTGATCGAACAGGCGATCGCAGACGGCAATACCGTGATTTTCACCACCTCGCCGAGACTGCTGCCCGCGTCGCTCCGTTCGGCGGTGGAACACCCCGACGTCACGATCCTCAACTGCTCGCTCAATACGCCGCACCGGTATATCCGCACCTATTATGCCCGTATGTATGAGGCGAAATTCGTCATCGGGGCGATCGCGGGCGCATTGGCGGGCGGCGATCCGGTGGGCTATCTGTGCGATTATCCCATCTTCGGGCAGGTCGCGGGGATCAACGCCTTTGCGCTGGGCGTGCAGATGGTCAATCCCCGTGCCAAGGTGTATCTGGAATGGTCGTCGGTGGGAAGCGCGGAGGAGGCATTAAAACGGCTCACCGATCGCGGGATTCGGCTGATCTCCTCCCAGGACCTCACCAAGCTGGGGGACGAGAACGACAGCAGCTTCGGGCTCTCGCTTTTGTCGGAGGGCGATCTTGTGAATCTCGCGGCGCCGGTCTGGCAGTGGGGCGTGTATTATGAATCACTCCTTCGCGGTATTCAGGACAAGAGCTTTCAAGCGGAGTATGAGGAAAGCGATAAGGCGCTCAACTACTACTGGGGAATGTCCGCCGGTACGGTAAAGGTGCGCTGCTCCGATAAGGTGCCGCCCAGCACTCGCCAGATGTCGCGGCTGCTCCAAAGCAGCATTCGGGCGGAGCTTTGCCACCCGTTTCGGGGGGAGATTTACCTGAAGGACGGCAGAAAGCTGGAGGGCGCGCTGACGCCGGAGCAGATCATCAACATGGACTGGCTGGTGGAGAATATCGAAGGCTCGATCCCGACCTATGAGGAGTTAAACGAGATCGGGAAGGCAACGGTGGATATGGTGGGCGTGGAGCCTGCCGTGAAGGACAGGAAAGAGTGACCGACGGTCGGATCAGTAAAAAATGACAGAATGGGGAACGATATGAGGATTTTAGCCGTCTCCGATGTAGATGCCAAATACTATTACGATTATTATGTGCCGGGCAAGCTGGACGGTTTTGATTTTATTCTTGCCTGCGGCGATATGCATCGGGAGTATCTGGAGTTTCTGGTCACAATGGCAAACTGCCCGCTTTTGTATGTGCATGGCAATCATGACGAGCAGTACGCGCAGCACCCGCCCGAGGGCTGTATCTGCGTGGAGGATCAGATTTATGTCTGCAACGGAGTGCGTGTTCTCGGGCTGGGCGGCTCCTACCGCTATCGGGAGGGAAGCTATATGTTCACCGAACGGCAGATGCGCCGCCGGATCAGAAGGCTGCGGTTTCAGCTCAAAAAGCACGGGGGCTTTGATATTCTGGTCACCCATGCGCCCGCCCGCCATATCAACGATTTTGATTCGCTCTCCCATCGCGGCTTTGAGTGCTTTGTGCCTTTGCTCGAAAAGTACCGCCCCAAGTATTTTGTGCATGGGCATATCCATAAAAGCTATGGGGCGGACATTCCGCAGAAAACGGTTTACGGAGATACTGTCATCATCAACGCTTACGACCATGTCACATTCGAATACTGATACGGGGATAGGACGATGAAAAAGGGACTGGAGCCGGATCGGGAGATCGAGCGGAGCATTCTCACCAAATACCGGCGGGAGCTGTGGAATCCGTTCATGGCGGCGATTCGGGACTATGAGCTATTGCAATCGGGGGACAGGATCGCCGTCTGCATTTCGGGCGGAAAGGATTCGATGCTGCTGGCAAAGCTGATGCAGATACTCAGCCGGTTCAGTGAAACGCCGTTTGAGCCGGTATTCCTCGTCATGGACCCCGGCTACGATCGGGAGAACCGGAAAAAGATCGAGGAAAACGCCAGACTTTTGCAGATTCCGATCACGGTGTTTGAGACGAAAATCTTTGCGGTGGCAGAGCGCGCGGCAAAAAATCCCTGCTACCTCTGCGCCAGAATGCGGCGGGGACATCTTTACAGTAAGGCAAAGGAATTGGGGTGCAATAAAATCGCGCTGGGGCATCATCTCAACGATGTGATCGAAACGACCGTGATGGGAATGCTCTACGGCTCACAGCTTCAGGCGATGCTGCCACGGCTTAAAAGCAGGAATTTTGAGGGCATGGAGCTGATCCGCCCGCTCTATCGGGTGCGGGAGGAGAGCATTCTGGCATGGAAGCGGTATCACGGGCTGGAGTTTATCCGGTGCGCCTGCAGCGTGACCGGCACGATCTGCGACGACGGCGCAGGCGGCTCAAAGCGGCAGGAGGTGAAAATGCTGTTGCGCGACCTCAAACGGGAGAATCCGAATGTCGAGACAAGCATTTTCAACAGTATCCACGCCGTCTGCCTCGACACCTTCCCCGCCTATAAAACAAAAGGCAGTACCCATTCTTTTCTGGAGACATTATAAAAAGCGTGGCGAAATCGCCACGCTTCGAGGGACAAACTGGGTTCACGCGAAAGCTATCGTCTTTTGTCAAGACCTCCCTTGTGAAAGGGCTTTGCCGCCGAAGCGCGCCCGGTGGGCGAAACAGCGAGGCGGCAATGGCGCCGCGGTCGGCGGCTGGCAAGGCGGTTACCCGCCGCAGGCAGCGCCGGGGACCGCAAGAGGCGGGGGACCGCGCTTTGCGCGGTGGTGGGATTCAAAACCGTATTTTTCCCTTGCAACAAAAAGCCCGAAGCCGTTTGGCTTCGGGCTTTTAGTCTGTCGAAAAAGCAATTAGTAACGGAAGTATTTATAATTCGTCACGAAGGCGGACATGTGCCGCCGTAGTGACACCCTGAGAGAAAACCGGTGCAGGCGGTGTCAGAATTGGCACAAGCCAAACTGGTTTTCGACGAAAAGGGGGAATCGGGGGAAAAACAAAGAGCAAGGCTCACGATGCCACAGGCACCGTGAGCCACAGTGATTTTGTTTGTCCCTCGAAATATTTTAGTCCACTTTCGGGAGCTTTTGGAAGTACTCCTGCAATTCCTCGTCGGTGGGGATATAGTCGTCCATCTGACCGTCGTGGAACTTCTCGTAAGCCACCATGTCAAAGTAACCGGTGCCGGTCAAGCCGAACACAATGGTCTTTTCCTCGCCGGTCTCCTTACATTTGAGCGCCTCGTCGATCGCCACCCGAATGGCGTGCGCGCTTTCGGGCGCGGGGAGAATGCCCTCCACTCTGGCAAACTGCTCCGCCGCTTCAAACACCTTGGTCTGGGGAACCGATACCGCTTCCATCAGTCCGTCGTCGTAAAGCTGGGAGAGCACCGGACTCATGCCGTGGTATCTCAGACCGCCCGCATGGTTCGGCGCCGGAATAAAGCCGCTGCCCAGCGTGTACATCTTAGCAAGCGGGCAGACCATGCCGGTGTCGGCAAAGTCGTAGGCAAACACGCCGCGGGTGAAGCTGGGACAGGAGGCAGGCTCCACGGCGATGATCCGGTAATCCGCTTCGCCGCGCAGCTTCTCGCCCATGAAGGGGGAGATCAGTCCGCCCAGATTGGAGCCGCCGCCGGCACAGCCGATGATGATGTCCGGCTTGACGTCGTATTTGTCGAGCGCCGCTTTTGTTTCCAGACCGATGATCGACTGATGCAGCAGCACCTGATTTAAAACCGAGCCGAGTACATACCGATAGCCCGGTGTGGAAACTGCCACCTCGACCGCCTCGGAAATGGCACAGCCCAAGGAACCGGTGGTGCCGGGGTGCTCCGCCAAGATCTTCTTTCCGACCTCGGTGGTCATGGACGGGGAAGGCGTGACCGATGCGCCGTAGGTACGCATCACCTCGCGGCGGAAGGGCTTTTGCTCGTAGCTCACTTTGACCATATACACCTTGCAGTCCAGATCAAGATAGGCGCAAGCCATCGAAAGCGCCGTGCCCCACTGTCCTGCGCCGGTCTCGGTGGTGACGCCTTTGAGACCCTGCTTCTTGGCGTAATAAGCCTGCGCGATCGCGGAGTTGAGCTTGTGGGAGCCGCTGGTGTTGTTCCCCTCGAACTTGTAGTAGATTTTCGCAGGCGTGCCGAGCTTTTTCTCCAGGCAGTAGGCACGGGTCAGCGGGGAGGGACGGTACATCTTGTAGAAATCGAGGATCTCCTTCGGGATCGGGAAATAGGCGGTGTCGTTGTCGAGCTCCTGCGCGACCAGATCGGCGCAGAACACGCCGCCCAGCTCCTCGGCGGTCATCGGCTGATGGGTGCCGGGGTTGAGCAGAGGCGCCGGCTTATTCTTCATGTCCGCCCGGACATTGTACCAGCTGGTCGGCATCTCATGCTCGTCGAGATAAATTTTGTAGGGGATTTCTTTCTTTGCCATAGGGGTGATCTCCTTTCTGCTGCTCTGCCAATAGGCAGGCGTTGTAATGTGCGGGGCAAAATAAAAATCCTGTCCCGCGTTTACTGCTGGGACAGGATTAACTCCTGCGGTGCCACCCGGCTTGGCGTGCATCACGCCCACTTAGCGCACACTTTCTCATGTGCCGACCTTTGATGACGGAGGGTCGCTCCGGCTCACATACTGCGGGGAAACCCCGTTTCCGATCGCCCTCGGGAGTCCATTCGGGTCTGTCTGCTTTACCGCGTTTCCAGCATCGGCGGCTCTCTTTCAAAGCGGGGAGCAAACCCTACTCACTCTCCCTCAACGGTTTAAATCCAGTGTAATACATTTGCAGAGTAAAGTCAATA
>CANQKY010000037.1 GCA_947624575.1 uncultured Clostridia bacterium | reverse complement strand
TCGCCGACGTGCCCGGCGCGGAGGAGGCGGACTATATCTACCACATGGCCTCCATCGCCTCGCCCATCTTCTACCGGAAATACCCCATCGAGACGCTGGACGCCAACATATGGGGCCTGCGCCGGCTTTTGGACTTCTACTGCGAAAAGCCCATCCGGGGCCTGGCATTCTTCTCCAGCAGCGAGATATACGGCGATCCGACGCCGGAGAACATCCCTACGCCGGAGACCTACCGGGGCAACGTGGACTGCCAGGGGCCGCGGGCCTGCTACGACGAGGCAAAGCGCTTCGGTGAGACCATGTGCTATCTCTTCCACCAGCGGTATGACATGCCCATCACCGTCATCCGGCCCTTCAATAACTTCGGGCCGGGCATGCGCCTCAACGACGCCCGCGTGCCGGCGGACTTTGCCCGGGCGGTGTGGGAAAACCGGGACATCGTGATGTACTCGGACGGCTCTCCCACCCGGACCTTCTGCTACGTGTCGGACGCCATCACGGGCTACCTCAAGGCCATGCTGTACCACGACAGCTTTGAGGCCTTCAACATCGGCATCGACAAGCCGGAGATATCGGTCAAGCGCCTGGCGGAGATATACAGCCAGGCAGGCAAGGAGATATTCGGCTACACCGGCCAGGTACGGTTCGAGACCTCCACGGACGCGGAATATCTTGCCAACAATCCCAACCGGCGCTGCCCGGTGATCGACAAGGCCCGGAAGCTGCTGGGCTATGACCCCCAGGTGGATGTGGAGCAGGGTGTGCGGTACTTCCTCCAGTATATCCGCGAGTGCGGAAAGGAGGAACTGGTATGGTAACGGTAGTTGGATTGGGCTTTGTGGGGCTGACCACGGCCCTGGGCTTTGCAGACCATGGGATAAAGGTATACGGCCTGGAGGCCATGCCGGAGAGGCTTTCCACCATCCAGGGCGGAAAGCTGCCCTTCATGGAGCCGGGGCTGGACGAGGCCCTGCCCCGGAACCTAGGGAAGAACTTCATTCCCACGGATGACTGGGACCTGGCCATAGCGAACAGCGAGTGCGTCTATTACTGCGTGGGGACGCCCTACGGCGAGGACGGGCAGGCGGACCTTACGTACCTCTTCGGCGCCATGGACCAGACCCTGGCGGCCATCCATGACGGAAAGCCCCGGGTGATGGTGGTGAAGTCCACCGTGCCGCCCTCCACCTGCGAAAAGCGGGTGATCCCGTTCCTGGCAGAGCGTGGGGTGAAGGTGCCGGAGCAGATGGGCGTGGCCAACAATCCGGAGTTCCTCCGGGAGGGCCACTGCTGGGACGACTTCACCCAGCCGGACCGGATTGTGCTGGGCGTGAGCGACGAGCGCAGCGAGGCCATGCTGCGCAAGCTCTATGCGTGGACGGACGCGCCGGTGATCGCGGTGAACCTGAACACAGGCGAGTACATAAAGTATCTTTCCAACACGAGCCTTGCCTGCCTCATAAGCTTCTCCAACGAGATGAGCCTCGCGGCGGACGCCATCGGGGGCATCGACGTGGCGAAGGCGTTCCGTGTACTGCATATGGATAAGCGCTGGCAGACGGGCACCATCCGTGCCTACTGCTATCCCGGCTGCGGCTATGGCGGGTACTGCCTGCCCAAGGACACCAATGCTTTTTACGCTGTGGCGAAGGGCGTGGGCTTTGACGGGCAGATATTGAAGAACGTCATCGACACCAACGACGCCATGCCGGAGGCCACGGCCAAGCGCATCATCCGCGCGGCGGGGGAGGATAAGGACGTCTGTATCGGCATTCTGGGCCTTTCCTTCAACGTGGGCAGCGACGACGTGCGTGACGCGCCCAGCGGGCGCATCATCCGGGCGCTGAACGAGGCGGGGTACAAAAACATCGTGGCCTACGACCCGGTGGCCATGGAGGGCTTCCAGCGGTTTTATAAGCTGGACTACCACTGCGCTGCCGGCTATGAGGACGTGGTCCGGGAGGCGGACATGTTCGCCATCACCACGGCCTGGCCCATGTTCGGGGATATAAAGGAAAAAACGGATAAGCCGGTGGTGGACTGCCGGTACATGCTGTAAAAGGAGAACGATATGCGTACAAAGGAAGAGATAAGAGAGGAAATGATGGCCCTGGTGCAGGAGTACACCGACGTGGAGCAGGTGGAGAAGACGCCGTTCCGGCCAGGGCAGAGGATACCCTACTGTTCCCGTGTATACGACGCCCAGGAGCGGATGAACCTAGTAGATGCGGCGCTGGACTTCTGGCTGACCTCCGGCCGTTTCTGCGAGGAATTTGAGCGGGAATTTGCCAAGTATCTGGGCGTGGAGCATGTGGCCGTAGTGAACTCCGGCTCCTCCGCCAACCTGCTGGCGTTCATGACGCTGACCTCTCCGCTGCTGGGAGAGCGGGCCATCCGCCCTGGGGACGAGGTCATATGCGTGGCGGCGGCGTTCCCCACCACGGTGACGCCTATCCTCCAGTACGGCGCGGTGCCGGTGTTTGTGGATGTGAAGCTGGGCACCTACAACATCGACGTGAGCATGCTGGAGCAGGCTCTGTCTGCGAAGACCAAGTGCATCTTCCTGGCCCACAGCCTGGGCAATCCCTTCGACCTGAAGGCGGTGAAGGATTTCTGCGACAAGCATGACCTCTGGCTCATCGAGGACAACTGCGACGCCCTGGGCGCGGAGTTCGACATGGGTTATGGCTTCCAGAAGACCGGCACCATCGGTGACCTGGGCACCAGCAGCTTCTATCCCGCCCACCACCTGACCATGGGCGAGGGCGGCGCCGTGTATACGAACAACGACCTTCTCAGCCGCATCATGTTCTCCATGCGTGACTGGGGCCGGGACTGCGTGTGCCCGCCGGGAAAGGACAACACCTGCGGCCACCGCTTCGACGGCCAGTATGGGGAGATGCCCAAGGGCTATGACCACAAGTATGTGTACAGCCACCTGGGCTACAACCTGAAGATCACGGATATGCAGGCGGCCATAGGCTGCGCCCAGCTGAAGAAGGTGCCCGGCTTCGTGCAGAGGCGGCGGGAGAACTGGCAGAAGCTGAAGGACGGCCTGGCCGGCCTGGAGGACAAGCTGGTCCTGCCGTATTACGAAGATAATGCCAAGCCCAGTTGGTTCGGGTTCCTGATGACGGTCCAGGAGGGCCTGTCCCGGGATGCGGTGGTGCAGTACATAGAGAACAAGGGCGTGCAGACCCGGATGCTGTTCTCCGGCAGCATCCTGCGCCAGCCCTGCTTCGATCATATCCGGGGCACAGACGCCTACCGGGTAGTGGGCAGCCTGGCGAACACCGACCGGATCGTGACGGATACCTTCTGGGTGGGCGTGTATCCGGGCATGACCGACCCGATGATCGACTATATGGTCAAGACCATCCGTGCGGCTGTGGAAAAAGCATGAAGATACTTTTGACTGGTGGAACAGGCTATCTGGGGAGCCTTTTGGCCGGACGCCTGACGGCGGCGGGCCATGAAGTGGGCTGCGTCGTGAGGGACCCCGGACATTTGAAACGGCTGGAACCGCTGCAGGACCGGGTCGTGCTGATACCCGCAGACGAGACGGAGCGCGGCATAACCGGATTCGCGCCGGATACGGTGATCAACACCGCCTGCACCTATGCCCGCGGCTCCAACACGGAAGAGGAGATCTATCAGGGGAACCTGGCCTTTCCTTTCCGTGTGCTGCAGGCGGCGCGGAAGACGGGCGTGCGCCGGTGGATCAATACGTCCACGCTCCTGCCGCCCATGCTCAATTCCTATGCGCTGAGCAAGTCCCAGTTCGCCCAATGGGGAAAGCTGTACGCCAAGCGAGGCGAACTGCAGTTCGTCGACCTGATCCTGGAGCAATACTATGGCCCCAACGAGCCTCAGGGACAGTTTTTGAGCGCAATGCTCGCAAAAATGGAGCGCAATGAGCCAATCGACCTGACATCGGGCACGCAAAGACGGGACTTCATCTATGTCGACGATGTTCTGGATGTCTTTGAGGCCGTGGTGCGCAGCGCTTCGGACGAGAAGATCGTGGAAGTCGAAGTGGGTACAGGGCAGGCGCCGACAATAAGAGAAGTGGTGGAGTATTTGAAGAAGGTATCCGGTTCGGATTCTGAACTGAGGTTCGGAGCCCTGCCCATGCGGGACGGCGAGCCCAGCAGCCACTGTGATACGGAGATGATGCGGCGTCTGGGCATTGCGAAGCCGCTTATGTGGAAAGATGGCCTTAAGTGTTATGTAGAGGCTTCCACACACACACACACACACCGGCGGGCAAGGCGCGTAACGCATGATAAGCCTCGGCTTTGTGCTGCTTTCCTCTGTGAAAGGAGGGAGGCGGCATGAAACGGGCTATCGTCACCGGGGCGTCCGGGTTTATCGGGCTGCATTTGGTGCGGGAATTGATGTGTCATGATTACGAGGTCCTGGCCGTGGTACACAGCGAGCGCGGGGCAGAGCGGATCATGGGGCTGCACAGCGCCAATGTCAGGCCTGTGATATGTGATATTCCTGATTTTGAGGAGCTTTATGAGGCCGCTTACGGCGAGTATGATGTGTTTTTCCACATGGCGTGGAGAGGCGTGGCCAGCGACGAGAACAAGGATATCGCGGTGCAGATGGACAACGTAGCGAACGCGGTCAGGGCCGTGGAGGCGGCAAAACAACTAAAGTGCCGCCGGTTCCTTGGCGCGGGCAGCATCCATGAGGCCGAATGCATGAGAGAACTGGAGCAGTCCGGCCCGGTGGGCAACTTTGTGAACTATTATAAATGCTCCAAACTGGCTGCCCACTATTACTGCAAGCTGCGTGCGTCTGAGATCGGAATGGATTTTCTCTGGCCGAGACTGACCAATACATACGGCGAAGGGGAGCGTTCCGGCAGACTGATCAGCGGTATCATTCAAAAGCTGCTGCGCGGCGAGAGCCCGGCGCTGACGGACGGTTCCCAGCTGTACAATTTCATTTATGTCACAGATGCGGCCAAGGCCTACCGCCTGATCGCGGAAAAAGGGACCGGCTATCGGAGTTATACGCTTGGCAGCGAGGAGGTCCGGCCGCTGAAGGAGTACCTGCAGCAGGTGGGACAGATCATAGCGCCCTCTGTGGAGCTCGGGTTCGGAAAATTTGCCTTCAAAGGCATCCATCTGGAGAGGGAGGACCTGTATTCCGGGGATTTCTTCGCGGACACAGGTTTCCGTACGGATGTAAGCTTCAGCGAGGGCATCAGGAAAACAAGGGACTATTTGCTGAAACGTTAGGAGAGACCTATGAAGGAGACGGATTGCCTGATCGTCGGCTGCGGATTGAGCGGCATGGTGGCCGCGCGGACGCTGGCGGAGCATGGATACAAGGTCCATATCCTGGAGCGGCGCGGCCATATCGGCGGGAACATATATGACTACCGGGACGAAAACGGCTTTCTGCTGCAGAAATACGGTCCCCACACCTTCTTTACCGAGCACAAAGAGGTAAAGGAGTACATCGAGCGCTTCACGCCGGTCAAAGAGTGCTGTCTTGAGTATGTGACCGTGATCGACGGAAAAGCCTATCCGATGCCGTTCAACTTCAAGGCCATCGATATGCTCTATGAGCCGGAGAGGGCCGCGGCGCTCAAGGAGCGCCTGATGGCGGCGTTCCCGGGACAGGAGACGGTGGCGGTGGCCGCGCTGGTGGGACATGAGGACGAACTCATATCTGAATACGGACGGTTCATGTACGAAAATGAATACCGTCTGTATACTGCCAAGCAGTGGGGCCGGCCTATCGAGACGATCTCCCCGGATGTGTTCGGCCGGGTGCCGGTCTACCTGTCCTACAAATGGGAGTATGAGCCGCATCCATATCAGTTCGTGCCGGAGGCGGGATTCACGGATCTGGCCCGGAGGATGCTGGACCACCCCAACATCACCTGCGAGCTGGAGCAGGACGCGCTGGCGCAGCTGGAGCTGTCCCCGGCGGAGAACGCCGTATTTTGGCACCGGGGGGGGGTACAAATTTGCTGTCCTATCCTCTATACCGGGGCGCTGGACGAGCTGTTCGCCTATGAGTACGGGAGGCTGCCCTACCGCTCCCTTGAGTTCATCTGGAAGACACTGCCGAAGAGCAGGGTGCGGGATGTTTCCATCTCCGCGTGGCCGCAGGCGGAGGTGGTCACCCGTGTGACGAATTATGCCAACCTTCCCAAACAGCAGCAGCAGAGCGACAAGACGGTCGTCGCCATCGAAATACCCTTTGAGTATGACCGCAGCCGGCCTTTCGGAAACGAACCCTATTATCCCATCAGAAACGAGGAAACGGCGGCCCTGTACGACCGGTACAGGAAGAAGGCCGAGTCCTTTTCCAACCTCTATCCGGCGGGGCGGCTGGCGGACTACAAGTATTACAACATGGACCAGGCGATCTTGAGCGCAAGACAGACGGCGCAGAGAATGATCGAACGACTATCAAGATGCAGCTGTCCCGGTTTTAAGTGGTGAAGGATTTGAAAACAAGCAAGCAAGCGCTGATCTTTTCATTTGGCAGCTTTGTCCTCATGTTTGCGCAGTGGCTCATCTCCGTGCTGCTTGTAAGGGTGGGGAGCTTTGAGGCTGCCGGGGTGTTCTCGCTGGCTATGAGCATATCCAATGTTTTTATTGGGTTTGCCAGTTACGGCATGCGCAATTACCAGATATCCGACATAGACGGACAGTTCACCCAATTACAGTATATCCTCACGCGTACGGTACTTTTGATCATCGCCTTAGCCGGGTGTGCGGTCTATCTGTCGGTCAGCTCCTATTCGACGCTGGAACGTACGGCGATCATGCTCTATTTTCTGTATTCCGGCAGTCTATATTGGAGCGACGTCATCATGGCGGCCGTACAGGTGCATGGCCGGCTGGATCTTAACGGCTATGCGAGTCTGATCAAAGGCGTGGCGTGCTTTTTGGCGTTCATGGGCTCCTATATCTTCAAAAAAAACATGACGCTTTCACTGGCAGTAATGGCGCTGATGATGGCCCTGATCACGGCGGTATACGATGTGCCGCAGTTCAGGAGATTTGAGCGCTTTGCATGGCCGAGAAAGGAAGATATCAGTGCGTCCCTTCAGATCTGCCGGATATGCTTTCCGCTGATGGTGGCGGTTATCCTTCCCGTGGCTGTCAACGCCTACCCGCGGCGCATCATCAACATGACGCTTGGGAATGAACAGCTGGGTTATTTTGCCAGCCTGCTTGCCCCGACCGCGGTGATCACAATCGTGCTCCCCACGCTTTTCGCGGCGTTCATCCCACAGCTGGCGGCCACATGGACCAAAAATGACAAAAAAGGTTTTATGGCTATTGTTTCAAGGTGCTATTTACTCATCATTGCCTTTACGGTTTTCGTTGAGCTATGTGCCCTGATCGCGGGAAAACCTTTGATCCGCTTGGTTTTCGGCGCGGAACTGATGCCCTATTACAACATTTTCTATTTGGCGGTGCTGACAGCGGGGCTGAATACACTGGCTGTTTGCGGGCAGTCGGTCCTTACGGGGATACGCAAAAATATGTCCGTTATGCTCATGTCAGGAATAGAGCTGCTGATAACCATAGCACTGTCGGCCGTGCTGATCCAAAAGCACGGTATCTTAGGTGGAGCGGTGGCTTTGAGTATAGGCTACGGGGTCCCGGCACTCCTGCAGTTTGGCTATATATTGTCCTGTGCCCGCAGGCATTTTACAAAGACAGAGTTATAACAGTATGCGAGAAAGGTTATTGAAACATGGAGAGTAAAACTATAGAGCAGAACATGAAAAAACCACTAGGGGGGGGTTACCCGTTCGTATCGGTGATGGTGCTGAGCTATAACTACGGGCATCTTCTGGGTAAGGCGCTGGAGGCCTGCGCCGCCCAGACGTTCCGGGATCTTGAGGTCGTGATGATCGACAATGGATCTACGGACAGCACCAAGCAGGTCTATATCGACTTCTGTGAGAAGCACCCGGATATCAGAACGGAATATGTGTTTGTCACACCCAATCAGGGGCCGGCCAATGGATGGCACGAGGGGCTGAAGCGCGCCCATGGCGAATATGTGATGTTTAACGACGCCGACGACTGGATGGATCCGGACTGTCTGGAAAAGCTGGCCGCCCTGGCAAAAGAGACCGGGTCGGACCGTGTCACGGGCCAGTACAGGGAGGTGCTGGCAGACGGACGCGTCGGGCGCGTGCGCGTGCTGTCCCATAAGGAGCACAGAGTCCAGATGCCGATGCTGCAGGGTGTACTTTTAAGACGTTCCGTTATCGTGGAGAACGATCTTCATATGCCAGACATAGTCTCTTACGATTTTTGGCTGATATTTAAATTTGCCAGATGTGAGAAGCATCGCGGGGTATTTCTCTATGAGACGGTATATAACTATTATTTTAATCCCAATTCTATGTGCGCGAAGATCACGGACTGGGGTGAAGAGAAGCTTTATAACGATTTTTTTAAACTGTCGGTCTTATACACCGCCCAGATACTGGAGGGTATAGAGGAAAAGATGCTGCGTGACGAGATCATGTATGAAGTCACGCGTATCCATTATTATTCATTGCTTCTTCAGGTGCAGGTTTATCTGTCGCGCGATGAAGCGATGCGGTTTTATCGAAGATCACACGAACTGATGCAGAAGAAGATGCCGGATTACTGGAAAAACCCTCTGATCTGGCGCCTGTTCAGGGGTGGATATAAGCTGTCGGTCACCGTCATGATGATGGCCATGACCGTGATAGACAGGCTCCATCTCAGCTTCCTGCTGCCCCTGGCGGGGAAATACTACAAGTGCCAATCCAGTGCCAGATAAGTAAAACAGGTGCTGAATGTTCCGCCGTTGTGATCGTGTTGGTTTGGATAAGACCGCAAACCGGGCATATCCAGATCAAACAATAAAGGAGTATCACGATGAACACAGAGCTTCACGTACTGTACACCTCCAGCGACGCATACGCAGTCCCAGCGGGGGTATCGATCTATTCTCTTTTGAAGAACAATCAGCACATAGAGAGCCTGCATGTCCTTCTGGTCGGCGATGGGCTCAGACCGGAGACGATGGCAAAGCTGGACCGTATCGCCTCTCGTTTCGGCCGGGAGATCGATCATATCGACGGTAAGGAGATCGGCGACCGGCTAGAGCGTCACGGCTGTGCCAAATATAACGGGTCATATGCGGCATTTTTTAAGCTGTTCGCACTGCCGGCTGTCCGCAGGAGATACCCGCAGATAAAAAAGCTGGTGTATATCGATTCCGACACGGTCGTTACCGGCCCACTGGACGAGCTGGCCGGTATAGACATGGGTGAAAATGATGTCTCGTGCGTTTATGAATTGTTTCCAGCCACGGAAAGAAAACGGCTGAAGTTAACGCCCAGCGCACAGACAGTAAATTCAGGCGTCTGTGTGATAGATGCCGATAATTGGGAAAAGCACGGAGTCGAGAATAGGATCATCGCGCTGCTCCAGGACAGAGAGTATACAGATAGACTTTTATTCGCAGACCAGGATGTTTTGAATTCACAGCGCGCGGCGGCGATGCAGCGCCTGCCGGTAAAGTACAACGTGACGACGTTCAATTACTATCTGCGGCCAACGTCAAAATATGTGCGCCGGTTCAGGATAGGACCCGGTTTCTATTCCGATCAGGAGGTCGAGGATGCGGTCAGGACCCCGGCCGTGGTCCATTACCTGAGCCTCATGTTGGGCCGGCCGTGGGACGTGCCCAACGCGAATCCCTTTACCGGGATATATGAACGGTATAAGTCTGAGTGCCTGCCGGATGAGACGATGCCAGGGAAACGCAGAGGCCTCCTCAGGAAGATGATCAGAAATGTACTGCTCTGGATGTACAGGCATTTTCCCATGAAGGTGCTAGGGAACATGACATCATTGGCTATATGGATATATAACTGTTTGGATAGCGCCAGGATTTCAAAACATAGCGGACCGCGCGCATGAACGGGCTGGCCAGGATCGGGCAGGAGGGAAAATGGGAAAATCGGGGATAAGGGAGACTTTGTATCAGCTTGCCAAAAGGTTTGCCAAAAAGTGTGAAGTTCCCGGTGACAGCCGGTTTTGGAGGCTTTTGAACTTCTTCTTTTGTCAGGTGATGATCCTTTACGGTACGGCGCTTTATAAGAAGATCAGAGCGAAGAACCCGGATAAGACGCTGCTTCTCTTTTCGACAAATTCCGCCGGCGATGCGCTGATGTATGGGTACTTCCGGGACTATCTGTACAGGTATATCGGATCGGAGGAGGTCGTACACATCTGCTCCGATTACCAATCAAGGCCATTGGAGGCGATAGGGGCCAGGCCGCTGTGCCCGCTGGGGCGGGGAAAGATCGCGGCGCTGAGCATGGCTGCCCACTTTTATGGGCGGGATAAGATCGATATCGTGACCGCGTATGGAACGGTGATCCCGGATCACAGGAATATTACCAATAAGGAGTTACGGCCGCATCCGCCGAGATTTGAGTTCGACAGTGAAGCTGTGGACAGACAGCTGGCCGAGGCGGGATGCGCCGCCGGCAAAACGGTGGTGCTGTCTCCCTACGCCAATTCACTGTGGGACCTTGGAGAAAAACGCGTCGGGCCGGATTTTTGGCATGAACTGGCGGAAGCGCTGAAGGACGCCGGTTACTGCGTGTGCACGAACGGCGCCGGAGGAGAGGCCGAACCGCCTGTCCCGGGAACAAAACGGATATTTCCCAAATTCGGCGAGTGTGAGGAGCTGGTCTCCAGGGCCGGAGCGGCCGTGGTGCTCAGGAGCGGCTTTGCCGACTATGTCGCGCTAACCAGAGGGACCTTGATAACGCTCTATCCATCCGTGGCATATTGGAACAGATTCCAGTTGGGTGTAGAGGAGATCAAAAATAAACATGAGCTGATATGCGACGGCGCATGGGAAGATGAGGAATACAGGAGCGAATTGGTCACCAGGATCGTCGGGTTGATAAAAAATGAGAAAGCTGATTGATGTATACGGAGGCGCCAGAGTGTTTCGGCGCATCACAAAAGGGCAGAAGGACGTGTTCTTTCTGCTTTTGGCCGACGACGATGAGGAGCTGAACTATTATGCCCTGGAGCAGCTGGAACGCTGCGCGAAGCTCAAGGGGTTCAAGACCGCTGAGGTGATATGCGGAGAAAGCATCCGCGGCCAGATCGATGGCCTGTGCAGGGACCGTTTCGGGATACATACCCTGAGCGAAGCGCAGGCAGAAAAGCTCACCGCGTATGTGCTTATGTGCCATACCGCCGGCTATCTCCCAACAAGGGACAATATCAGAATGGTATCGCTCGATACGATCAACAACGGCAGCGATATGATCTATGGGATGGGTTTTTTTGACAAGGAATATATCGTCTGGAACAGAATGCTCTTCTTTTTTGGCGAGTGCGGGGCGTTTGAGAGATCGGTACCATATGAGGAAAGAAGGTCAGGAGGAAGGCTATGAACTACATCATCGTGCAGGCGGGCGGAAAGGGAACGAGGCTCGGATACCTGACCGAAAACAAACCGAAGGCACTCGTGCCTGTCGAGAACCTTCCCATGCTGTTCCACCTGTTCAGGAAATATCCGGATAAACGCTTCGTCATTATTGCCGACTATAAAAAAGAGGTCCTCCGGGAGTATCTGGCCTGCTTTGCGAAGGTGAGATACCAGGTCGTGGACGCCCAGGGGACAGGGACCTGCTCAGGCCTTTCGCAGGCCGCGGCGCTCATCCCCCCGGGTGAGCCGTTCATGCTCGTCTGGTCCGACCTCATCCTGCCGCAGGAACTGTCACTGCCGGAGGAGTATACGGACGGCCCGGCAAGACACATGTATGTGGGCGTCTCCGGGACGTTCCCGTGCAGGTGGAGCTATGAAAACGGCGCATTTACCGAAAGTCCGTCCAGCGAGCACGGTGTGGCGGGTTTCTTCCTGTTCCCGGACAAGTCCTGTGTTGAAGATGTGCCGGACAGCGGGGAGCTGGTCCGCTGGATGCAGCAGAAGAGGATGCGGTTCGAGGAGATCAGCCTCGCGGGAACGAAAGAGTTTGGCCTTTTGTCGGAATACGAAAAGCTTGACCGGGAAAAGTGCCGCCCCTTCAACGCCATCACCGTGGAGGGGGACATACTCACAAAACGGGCGGTAGACGACCAGGGAAAAAGGCTGGCCGCCCGGGAGGCGGCCTGGTACGGGCACGCTTCAAAGCTGCATATTTCCGCGATCCCGGAGATATATGGGACCGACCCCCTGCGGATGGAGTTTATCAGGGGAAAGAACATATATGAGTGCGACCTTGAACACAGCAGGAAGCGGCAGATACTGGAAAAGCTCGTCGAGGCGCTGAAGGCGCTGCATGGGTATGAGAAGGTCCCGGTTGATACGTTCAGCATGAAGGAGGCCTATTTCACCAAGACGATGTCCAGGATATCGGTCCTGCAGGACCTGGTCCCATTTGCCCGGGACAGATACATATATGTGAACGGCCGACGGTGCAGGAATGTGTTTTACTGCAAACGGGAGCTGGAAGAACGGCTGGAGAAGCTGCGCTGCGAGAGCTTTTCCTTCATCCATGGCGACTGCACCTTCTCCAATCTGATGCTCCGGGAGGATGGAAGCCCCGTGCTCATTGATCCGAGAGGGTACTTCGGGTCCACTGAGCTCTACGGAGACGAGCGGTATGACTGGGCAAAGCTCTATTACTCCATTGGCGGCAATTATGACCGGTTCAACATCAAGGATTTCAGGCTTTCTATCGGCGAGAGCGGAGCAGAGCTGTCCATCGCCTCCAACCATTGGGAGGATATGGAGCCCGACTTTTTCGAACTGACAGGCGCCGACCCCTATGAGATCAAACTCCTGCACGCAGTCATTTGGCTCTCCCTCACGACCTATGCCTGGCAGGACTATGACTCGGTCTGCGGCGCTTTCTATAACGGACTTTATTACCTGGAGGAAGTGCTATGATGCGCTATTTTGACGACCAGCTGACAGAGATCGGTGAAGCGCTCCACTCGATGGATGAAAAGATATTCCGGCAGATGGTGTCCGATGCGGTGGAGACGATCCGCGCAGGCCACAAAGTCATCGCGACAGGGCTGGGAAAGAATGTCCCTATTTGCGATAAATTTGTGGGGTCCATGGTGTCGCTCGGTCTGGATGCGGCCTTTCTACATACAAACTCCGCCGTTCACGGCGATATGGGGATGGTCAAGGACGGGGACATGGTAATCATGCTCACGAAGAGCGGCGAGACGAGCGAGTCCAAGTATCTCGCCGGCCTCTTGAAAGACCGGGATATCAGGATGTGGCTGCTCACGTTCTGCCGTGACAGTACGCTCACAAGGGAGATACCGAACAGCCTTGTGCTGGATCTGCGCGATGAGGGCGATATGTGGAACATCATGCCGAACAACTCGTCCACGCTGAACCTGATCGTCCTTCAGGGGCTGGCCATGATGGCGGCTAAAGAGATGAATATCGAGCTTGGGCAGTTCAAGAGGAATCATCCCGGTGGACACATAGGGGAGCTGTTGAGATAAATGGGTGAGATCATCAAAGTCTCTCCGCTGGGTAAGACGTGGATACTCGACCTGGACGGCACCATCGTAAAACACAACGGGTATAAGACCGACGGGCATGATACGTTCCTGGATGGGGCGGAGGCGTTTCTGAAAAGCATTCCACAGGACGACCTTGTGATTTTTCTTACGTCCAGAACGGAGAGAGAACGGGAGCTTACGGAGGAGTTTCTCGCTGAGAACGGCGTCAGATATGACTATATCATTTACGGTGCGCCCTATGGCGAACGGATACTGATCAATGACCGCAAACCGTCGGGATTGAAAACAGCCCTTGCCTTCGATCCGCCAAGGGATACGCTTCTTGACACCACGTTTGAGGTGGACGACAACTTGTAAACAGCCGATATATTGGTTGAAAAAAAGAGGAGAACAGCATGGACAAGAACAACGAATCGAAAAGGACGATACAGGTCCTCGACTGCACGCTCCGGGACGGGGCGTATATCGTGGAAGGCCAGTTCGGCGAGCAGGCCATCCGCGGCATCATCGGCAAGCTGCAGGACGCCGGCGTGGAGCTGATCGAGTGCGGCTGGCTGAAAAACGCACCCTATAAGGAGGGCTCGGTCTACTATCATGTCCCTTCGGATATGGAGCGGTACCTGGTCCAAAAGAGCCCCGAACACGTGTATCTGGCTATGATCGACTGGGACAGGTACGACCTGTCCTATCTGCCGGAGTACGACGGAAAGTCTATCGACGCGATACGCATCGTCTTCCCCCGGGGAAAGCACCGGGAGGGAATCGATGTGGGCAGGCAAATTCGGGAGAAGGGCTACCGAGTCTACCTGCAGGCGGCCAATACGCTGGGGTATTCCACAGAGGAACTGGAGGATCTTGCCGCCGCTGTCAACGCATTCAGGCCGGAGGGGCTGTCCGTCGTGGATACCTTCGGCGCCATGTACACGGAGGACCTGGAGCGCATCGTGAGCCTGTTGGACAAGCGTCTGGACCCGGACATCCGGCTGGGGTTCCATTCCCACAATAACCAGCAGATGTCCTTTTCGCTGACCATGGATTTCATCAAAATGCTCCGGGTGAGCGGGCGGTCCATGGTCGTCGACGCCAGCCTCTGCGGCATGGGCCGCGGCGCCGGCAATGCCACGACGGAGCTGGTGGCCAGCTATCTGAATCGCAAATGCGGGTGCCATTATGACCTTGACGCGGTGATGGACGCGATCGACGTCTACATGGAGTATTTCAAGGAGCACTATGAGTGGGGCTATTCCACGCCGTACTTTATCGCGGGCCTGTATTGCTGCCATGTCAACAATATCGCGTATCTGCTGAAAAACCACCGGACCAGCGCGAAGGACATGCGCAACATCATCGAGTCGCTGCCTCCCGCCGACCGACTGAAATATGACTACGATCTGCTGGAGCAGAAGTACCTGAAAAATCAGAGTTTTTATGTGGACAATACTACAGCGGTGGAGGAACTGAGAAGGGTCTTGGTAGGGAGGGACGTAGTCCTGATAGCGCCGGGCAGGATGGCGCTGGATGAGCAGACGAAAATTATGCGGTACATTGAGGAGCATGAGGCTGTCGTGATCGGTGTGAACGCGATCCTGCCCGGTTACAAATACGACTACATGTTCTTCTCCAACCTGGCCAGGTATGAGTACGCCCAAAACGCCCATATGGACCGCTTTAAGAAGATGAAAAAGATCGTCCTGTCTAACATCAAGAATACGGCTGAAGACGGCGAACTGCTCATCGGGTTCAACTCGGTGATCAAGCGTGGCTGGACGTATTATGACAATTCGGCGATATGCGCGCTGCGCCTGATGGACCTGGTGGGCCTGGAGAAGGTGGCCATTGCCGGGTTCGACGGCTTCAAGACGAAGTATAACGAAAGCTACGCCGACCCGTTCCTTCCCAGCATGAACCCGGAGGAGGGCTGGGACAGGCTGAACGAGGAGACCGCGGAGATATTCCGCGACTTCAGGAGCAATGCTGCCAAATGCAGGCAGATAGAGTTCATAACGCCCAGTATCTTCGACAGATAAAAACCGATTTGATAAGAGGTCACGAACGTGAGAGTCAAAGTATCTGATTATATTGCGGACTATCTGGTGGACAGAGGGATCGACTACAATTTCACCGTTCCCGGCGGCGGAGCCATGCACCTCAACATGTCATTTGGCCACAAGGAGGGGATGCGAAACATTTTCGTCCAGCATGAACAGGCAGCCGCGATCGCCGCGGAGGTGTTTTACCGCGTGAAGGGACAGCTGCCTCTTGTCTGCTGCACCACAGGCCCGGGAGGCACGAATACACTGACCGGCGTACTCGGCGCGTGGCTTGACAGCATCCCCATGCTGGTCATCTCCGGCCAGGTAAAGTATTCCGCCACGGCCCGCAGCACGGGATATCCCATCCGGATATTCGGAGACCAGGAGTTCGATATAACGAAAGCCGTAGCGCCGATGACAAAGTATGCGGAGATGATCGTCCGGCCGGAGATGGTGAGGTATCACCTGGACAAGGCGCTGTATATCGCGACCCACGGAAGGCCCGGGCCGGTCTGGCTGGACATCCCACAGGACGTGCAGAGCGCTATGATCGATCCGGCGGACTTTCTCATATTCCACGAGGAAGAGATGGCCAATACGGAGCCACAGCCCGTTTCCGGGCGGACCCTAGATCTCATCCTGGAGAAGCTCAGAAGCGCCGAACGCCCCGCTGTGTTCGCCGGGACGGAGATACGCAATCACGGCGCGTATGATGGGTTTATGGAGCTTGTGAGGAAGCTCCATGTCCCGGTGGTGACCAGCTTTGACGGGATCGATATCATCCCGGACGACGATCCCCTTTGCGGCGGTCGGGCCGGTGATGTGGGCGACAGGATCGGGAACTGGACCGTGCAGAACAGCGACTTCCTCCTGGTCATAGGCAGCCGCCTCGGCGTCAGGCAGGTGAACTATGCCTTCGATACATGGGCCCGGGAGGCGTTCGTCGTCGTCGTCCATGAGGACCCGGTGGAGCTGCTGAAACCCACGGTGCATGTGGAGCTTCCCGTCCGGGCGGATATAGGCGAGTTCATCTCCAGCCTGTCGAAGCGTGTGAGCGGAACGCTTCCCAGGAGAGAGAAATGGTTTGAGACAATAGCCGGCTGGAAAAAGAAGTATCCTCCGGTAGACCCTGTCCGCCATTATGCCGATACACCGCTGGTCAATCCCTACTGCGTAATCAATGAGCTGGGCCCGCTCGTTCCGGAGGGAACGCCGATCGTATCCGGCAACGGGACGGCCTCGGTGGTGGGCGGCAATGCGCTGAAGATGAAAAAGGGACAGCGGTTCATCGTGAACAGCGGTGCCGCCAGCATGGGCTATGACCTGCCCGCGGCCATAGGCGCCTGCTTTGCCTCGGGGAAAAAGGAGACGGTGTGCCTCTCGGGAGACGGCAGCATCCAGATGAATCTTCAGGAGCTTCAGACCATCGTGTTCCACAAGCTGCCGATCAAAATACTTATTTTCAATAACGCCGGCTATCACTCCATGCGCCAGACCCAGAACAACCTCTTTGCAGGTCAGGCAAAGGTGGGCGTAGGGCCGGAGAGCGGCGATCTGAGCTTTCCCGATATGAGCAGAATCGCCTCCGCCTACGGCATACCCTACAGTTCCACCGGGAGCAGGGATGAGGTAAGGAAGGTCCTGGACCGGTTCCTGAAAACGGAGGGCTATGCCATGTGCGAGGTGTTTGTAGATACGGCCCAGGAATTTGAACCAAAGCCAAAAACAAAGAGGCTGGCTGACGGGACGATGATCTCTCCGCCGCTGGAGGATATGGCGCCGTTCCTGCCCCGTGAGGAGTTACGGAAGCTGATGGTGATACCGCTGGTGGGGGAAGAGCCCTCAAAATGAACGGTAAAACGCAGGATGGATTTCATGGAGCGTAAGCATGATACAAAGGACGATTAAAAAGGCTGTCATCACCGGACCCACCGGCGCCATAGGTACGGCGCTGTGCCGGCGGCTGCTGGATGAAGGCTGCACTGTTTATGCGGTAAGTCACCGAGGGAGCGGGAGGATCTCTTCTCTGCCAAAACATGAGAGGTTGCATCTCGTGCTGTGTGATGCGAACGATATGGGCGCGCTTCCTGATATGATACAGGAGCGATGCGACGTATTTTATCATCTCGCCTGGGCGAAGACGACGGGCGCCGGGCGCAATGATATGCCTGCCCAGATCGACAATATACGCTTTACCATCGATGCCGTCCAAGCCGCGTCGGCGCTTGGATGCAGGGTGTTCATCGGCGCCGGGAGCCAGATGGAATATGGCCGGGTCGCAGAGCCCCTTAAGCCGGATACGCCGGTCTTTCCGGAGACTGGCTACGGTATGGCGAAGCTGTGCGCGGGTCAGATGAGCAGGGTGGAAGCCCATAAGCTGGGAATGGAGCACGTGTGGCCGCGCATCCTCTCGGTGTATGGGCCTCACGACGGCGCCGGCAGCATGATCTCCAGCGTGATCCGGCAGCTTCTGGCGGGCGAGAGACCGGCGCTGACGGCAGGGGAGCAGATATGGGATTACCTGTACTCCGGGGACGCGGCCCGGGCGCTGTATCTGCTGGCCCGCTATGGCAGAGACGGGGCAGTATATCCGCTGGGAAGCGGGAAGGCTGTGCCGCTTCGCAGCTACATAGAGCGGATACGGGACGTGATCGATCCGTCTCTTCCCCTTGGCTTCGGGGAAGTTCCCTATGGCGGGCAGCAGATCATGTTTCTGCAAAGTGACGGCTCGGCATTGCGTGACGACGTGGGTTTCGTCCCGGATACCGACTTTCCGGAAGGCATACAAAAGACGATAACATGGATGAAGGAGCAAGACAATGAACGGGAATAGAAAGATGATCTCGATCCTCATTCCCTGCTATAACGAGGTGGAGAATGCGCAGGCCATCTATGAGGCAGTGCGCGATGAGATGACGAACAGTTGCCCCCAATACGATTTTGATATTATTTTTATCGACAATAAATCAACGGATGGCACGCGGGATGTCATTGAAAAGATATGCGCTGAAGATAAGCGGGTAAAGGCGATCTTTAACCTAAAAAACTTCGGACAGTTCAACAGTCCCTATTATGGCCTCACCCAGGCAGATGGGGAATGCGTTATTGCGATGTGCGCCGACTTCCAGGATCCGGTGGAGCTCATCCCGAAGCTCTTGGCCAAGTGGGAGGAAGGTTACAAGATCGTTGTGACCAAGAAGACAAAAAGTAAAGAGAACCCGATCCTTTACTTCCTGCGGACCTGCTACTATAAGACGATACGAAAAATGAGTGAGGTGGATATAATTGAGCACTTCACCGGATTTGGCCTGTATGACAAGAGCTTTTTGAAGACCCTCAGAGATCTGCATGACCCCACACCCTTCATCCGCGGAGTTGTAGCGGAGCTTGGGCCTGAGCGGGCAGAGATCGAATATGAACAGCAGCTTCGCCGGGCGGGAAAGACCCATAATAACTTCTTCACATTGTTTGACGGTGCGATGCTCAGCTTTACAAGCTATACGAAGATCGGCATGCGTATCGCGGAGTTTTTTGGATTTGGCGTGGCGTTCGTCAGTTTTTTGATCGGACTGTTTTATCTCTTTGGAAAGCTGTTTTTTTGGGATAGATTCGTCGCAGGTTATGCGCCTACGATGATCGCGGTGTTTTTTATGGGCGGTATCCAGCTGGCGTTTCTCGGTTTTTTGGGCGAGTATGTCATGTCCATCAATACGCGTGTCATGAACCGTCCGCTGGTGATAGAGGAGAAGCGGATCAATTTTGACGAAAAGGAGTAAATAATATGAAAAATGATGAACTGCGAGCGAAGCTGGAGCGTGCCCTGTCGCCGGCGGTGGATGCAGCAAAAACGGCCCGGGGGGGGGGTATTGTTATCTATGGTGCAGGCAATACTTCAGACCTGTATGAAACGGCCTTTCAGGCCGAGGGCATAGAACCTGTCTGCTTTATTGACAACGCGCCCTCCAAGCATGGGATAGTCTTTCATGGAAAGCCTGTGATCAATATTGAGGAAGCGCGGAAGCAGTGCAGAGATCGTTTGATCCTAGTGAGTGCCGGGACCTTTCCGGGGAGCGAGAGCATCTTGAAAAGTCTCCGGGAAAAACCTGTTGAAGGCGCTGTGTTCATGACAGTGGACGAATTCATATTTCGCGGTCATGCCAGCGAAATACTGGAGGTATTTGACTGGCTGGAAGACGATCTGTCCAAGGAAACATATGTGAATATGCTCCTTGCCAGGATGCACATGGAACCGCAGCGGTATGAGCTGACGAGGCCGGATCAGTATTTCGGCATACCGGAATTCACTGTCCGCAGCGGCAATGAGGTTTTTGTGGACTGCGGCGCCTATGTGGGTGACTCGGCGGAGCAATATCTGAATGTAAAAGACGGGACATTTAAAAAGATATATGCCTTTGAGCCGGATAAGCGTAATTTTGCGGCCATGAAGGCCCGGTTTGAACGGCTTTGCCGGGAGTGGGCCATTGCCCCAGATAGGATCGTGCCCATCAATGCCGGGGTTGGAGAGAAAAGCGTTGACCTCATTTTGCGCAATTCCAATCAGGAAACGCCCTCTCTCAGCGCAGGATTTTCAACGGCGACAGACCAGGAAGAGGGCGACCAAATTGCCGTCGTTTCGCTGGATGAGTATTTTTCCGGGCAGGAGATAGGCTTTTTGAAAGCGGATATCGAGAGCTTTGAGTTTCCTATGCTCCTCGGAGCGGAGCATGTTATACAGCGCGATAGGCCTATGATAGCGATCTGCATATATCACAACCCCAGCGATATGTTCAGGATCGCGCAGAAATTGAAGGCACTTGTGCCTGAATACCATCTCGCGGTGCGCCAGCATAAATGCGAACTGAGTGAGACGATACTTTATGCATGGCAGTGATACTGAAACGAAAAAAGACTAACTATTAAAAGTCAAGTCTGAATTAAGGGAAATGGACGAAAGGATGAGGAATCGCAAGAGGGCATAGCAAAGCAGACGCCATAAGGGCGCCGAGGCTGTGGATGCGGAGCAGGTTAGGCAGTTGTGCGAGGCTGGTAAGGCAATCCGG
>CANQKY010000036.1 GCA_947624575.1 uncultured Clostridia bacterium | reverse complement strand
GACTATATTGAGCGAGCGGAGGACATCCGCCACTCACCGCTGGGGAAAGCAACTTACGCGCTTCGGTCTCAAACCATCGAGCGTGTCTTTGCGGATGCGAAAGAAAAACACGCGATGCGTTACACACCATACCGAGGGCTGACCGCCGTGACGAACTGGGTCAAGCTCAAGTTTGCGGTGCTCAACTTAAAGAAGCTGGCCATCCACAAGTGGATGCGCACGCTATTTTGTCTCCTGCTTGACATGTTTGAAGCCGTTTTGCGCGAACGCAAGGCGGCTTCTTTGACAGACTGAAACAGAATCCTTCTCCCGGCGAGTTCTGCCTCTGCGATGCTCAAAAAAGCGACGAGGCTTTTTAAGGTCGGCCGAAATCACATGGATTTGCTGCGTTTTTCGTGTGTTTCTTATGTTTACATAGTTATGGGGCTGCCAGGCTAACCATTTCGTTAGCTTGACAGCCCCGGCGTAGCTCACTAGAAGGGATTCATGTATCAAAACGAGGTTAACTTACTTGACAACGAGGATGATCTGTAACCGCACCGCCCGAGATTCCAATGCGGCGGATGAAAAAACGCCAAAACGACGGACGGATGATCGCCAAAACGAGGAATGAAATCTCGCCAAATCGCAGGTTTTGGGTTTGCCAATCATCCTAGACAGGGAAAGCCAAAAGAAACTTTTGGAGTTGTCTAGCGGAGAGGACGCATCGGACGGTTATTGGTGCGACTTTGGTGGGCAGCTCGCTGCCCACCAAAGTCGGCGAGCGAGTAGAAACGGTGCGTGTCGTAGAAAGTTTTTGGTCTTCCCTGTGGCTGCGCTCGACCTTGCCGTTGTGACGCGGCGTATAAGGACGAATCAGCTTGTGGCGGATGCCCAGCGATGCGGCGGCAGCTTCAAATAGCGTAAGTTTTGTTTCTTTTCCTCCCAAGAAACGATTGGTAAACTCAAAGCCGTTGTCTGTCTGCACACATTCAATGTGCACCCCCTTCGCTGCAAAAGCCCTTTCGACCTTTTTCAAAAAATCGGCAGAAGAATACATACTCTGTTCAGGATAAGCACCTAAGACGCGATAGCGGGAGTATTCGTCGATTGCGGTGTATTGGAACAGACGAAGCTGCGGGTCGGCGATACAACGCCGTGGAACGACCTTCACGTTGATCTGGATGCGCTCTCCGGGATGGGTCATTCGTTCATAAGGCTTGGATTTTCTAGCCTTCTTCACTGGCTTTGTTTCGTTGAAATACTTCTTGTACAGACTTCCTTTTTCCAGTATAATATAAACGTATCGGGAAAATTCATAAGAAGAGTTTTAGCTAATTAGCTAGAAGCACATACGAAAGGCACGGTGACCATCATGATCATATCTCAATTAAGCCTTGGTAATTTTCGAAAGTTCAAATGTATAAGGAATGCTCCAGGACTTCTCATCACATTTCATAGAGGCCTCAATGCCCTTATTGGCGAAAATGACTCCGGAAAAACTGCTATTATTGATGCAATCAAGCTGGTTCTTCTCACACAAAGCAACGAATATATCAAGCCTACTGAAAATGATTTCTATATTGGCCCGGACGGGGTTGCGGCGGCTGAGTTTTGGATAGACTGTGTCCTTTCAGAGTTTACCGAAGATGAGGCAAAAAACTTTATTGAGTATCTGACCTTTTATAAGGACGCCAATGGACTACATTATACGCTGGAACTCCATTATCGCGCTTGGAAAGAAAGAAACAGGATCTTCTCTGAACTGCGGGTTGGTAAAAAAGACGACGGCATTATAATGGATGGAAGAGCACGAGAATTACTAAAAGCTGTCTATCTTAAACCGCTGCGTGATGCAGAACGTGAAATGAGCGCAGGGCGGAATTCTCGGATTTCACAGATACTTTTAAGCCATCCAGTGTTTCAAAGCAAAGACGATCACCAGCTAATCCAGATTTTCAACAAAGCGAATGAAGATATAGAGAAGTATTTCATCGAAGACGAGAATGGGAAGAAAATACTTCAGACGATCCGCAACAACCTCGAAGAGTTCAATGATTCAGGAGCATCGCATGATGCCAGTCTTCAAACAGCGAAAGCCCGCCTGAAATCTATCTTGGAGAGTCTATCTCTTAACGCCCCAGAGATACATCCGGGACTTGGCGAACTTAACCTCTTGTTCATCGCAGCGGAGCTTATCCTACTCAAAGAGGATAACGATGGAGGAATAAAGCTTGCTCTCATAGAGGAATTGGAAGCCCATTTACATCCACAGGCCCAGCTTAGATTGATCAATTATCTTCAAAAAGAATACAACGAGAACGGCGCGCAGATTATCATATC
Organism: uncultured Clostridia bacterium; assembly: GCA_947624575.1. Lineage (GTDB taxonomy): Bacteria > Bacillota > Clostridia > Oscillospirales > Ruminococcaceae > CANQKG01. The sequence continues at coordinate 19,316 of CANQKY010000036.1, read as the reverse complement.
TACCCATAGCCCAATATTGGCCTCGAAAATCAATCTAAAGAATCTCATTCTCCTTAAAGACAACCAAGGATATGATTTGGCTGAAGGAAAAACTGGACTTGAAAAAGGCGACTACCTCTTCCTGCAACGCTTTTTGGATTCTACGAAAGCAAACCTATTCTTTGCAAAAGGCATTATCATGGTTGAGGGAGATGCAGAAGCTATACTTTTGCCCGTAATTGCTGATATACTAGGCTACCCACTCGAAAAGCATGGCGTGTCCATAGTAAACGTGGGCAGTACTGCTTTCTTACGGTATTCACGAATCATGGTGCGTCATGACGGAAGCACAATCGGAATTCCTGTTTCCCTTGTTATCGACTGTGATATCAGGCCATATGAGGATGGCGATAGCGGGAGAAGATTTGTAGAGAAAGAGCGCGAGTCAGCAACCTCTGTAGCTGTAAAAACAGAAAAGGATGGATTAGGGACAATCCATGCATTCGTATCTCCCCGATGGACTCTTGAATATTGTATCGCGTTAAGTTGTCTTGGAGATAGTTTTCACAAAGCAATTCATTACGGCAGGAAAATCAATAACAGTAATAAGCTTTCCCTGACAGCAGATAAAATTCTCGATGCGGATCACGATGTGAATGAAGAAAGCGAAAGCTGGAGTTCCTTATCCGACGCAGAAAAAGCATATAAAATATATGATTCAATGCTTGGAAAAGATGGAAAAAGTCCACTAAAAGCGATAGCTGCACAGTGCTTGGCATCGATACTTAAATGGAGCATATCCATTATACCAGAAGGCGTAGGAAAAGAATCTATGTTTGATTTGGACTTATATCGCTATCAAACTGATCAAGACAAGCTGTCCGAACTAAAGCAACAGATCGAAAATGACGCATATTTGAAATACTTAGTGGATGCGATTAAATATGCTGCTGGAGAGGAATAACTAGAGCAGAATCAGGAGCGAACGTAACTATGGCAGAACTTCAGATATCTGATTTTGAAATACAGGAAACCGAACGATTGCTTTTGCCAAGTGAATGCCATTTTGACGAAGACGCCATACAAGTCATTCGCCACTGGAAATCTACCGATGTGTCTGCCTGCCCAGGAAGTGGCAAAACGACAGTCCTTTTGGCAAAACTCAAATTACTTGCCGATAGAATGCCTCTAGACAAAGGGGCGGGTATTTGCGTCTTGTCCCATACAAATGTTGCAGTAAATGAGATAAAATTCAAGCTTTCGGAATATGCCGGGAAGATCATGGGCTATCCCAATTATGTCGGCACTATTCAGTCTTTTATCGACAAGTTTGTTGCGCTACCATATATTCGACAAAAGGTCGAAAGAACAGTCCAGCCTGTTGATAATAGGACATATGCTCAACATATGTTACATAAGATGAGCTGTATGCGTCGATATGCCAAGCTTGAATATGCTGTTAAAAATAGCTACCAAATTTTTGGGAATGGTTATTCTGATCTTGTAGAATATGTTCAGGCTCTATACTTAAGGAAAGACGGCGCTTTGTGTATAGGCAAGCAGAAAAAACTATTTGCTGGTTCAGATAAACCATCGGCTGAGCAGTTTCGCATTTTAGAATACGACCTGCTTGTAAATGATGGTATAATGCGCTTTCGCGACTCTTTTAAGTATGCGGAGGAGGCTATTTGCGAACTAGCAACTCAATATGCCGACCTATTTAATCTGCGATTCAAATATGTTTTTATTGATGAATATCAAGATTGCTTTGAACTTCAACGAAATGTCCTAAACAAACTCTTTGACCCGGACAAGTGCGTTGTGTTTCATATTGGCGATTCCGATCAAGCAATATATAATAATTCTAGTGACAATGATAATGTTGATTGGTGCCCAAGTGAGGATGCTCTTCCTCTTTCTTTATCACGCAGATACGGTCAAGAGATTGCAAATATACTTTCTCCACTACGGAGAAGTAAGGATACAATTACTTCCGCTATTGGCGAAACTGCTCAAAAGCCGGTATTAATCATATACGACAATGATTCTATAAAACATGTACCGGAGAAATTTATTTCAATTCTTGAGAAAAGAGGGCTTCATGATCCTAGCGGAGTTTATAAAGCTATTGGGTTCAGAAAAAAGGAAGGATCGGCAGGAATTAATATTGGATCATATTGGGACGCATTTGACGGAGGCAGTGGCTCGGCAAAGGAGTTTAATTATTGGGGAACTATAGATGAAATATGTTGCGGGCTCCAGAGGGGGGAGTTGTGCCGAGTTGAGAGCTCCGCTCGAAAATTATTGTGTCGAATACTTCATTATGTTGCTGTAAAAGACGCAAAAACGGGAAAAGACTATACGATGTCCGGTATCCGCACCGCACTCAATGAAAAGTATAATGATATATACAGGGCATGTATGATTGAGCTATCACATCTTGCGTGCTACGAAAGAGCATCTGTCGATGCTCCTCTCCGAGATATGATTACCAGGATTGTTGCTGGAGAAACCCAGTATCCTGTGGATATTTTCAATTCTATTCCAGCACATTTCATGGAGGAACCGAGGGAGAATCTCCAAGGAATTAGCAACAATGAAAACATATTAATTGACCCGCTCCGAGGCCGCAAAATACAATTTGACACTGTTCACGGAGTTAAGGGAGAAACACATGACGCCACACTTTACCTTGAAACAGATTATATAAGATCTTCCGACATTATTAGGATATTACATTGTTATGGCATTGGAAAACCCGGCGCGTCTCCTCTTTATGATTATAGTCGTAAAATTGTATATGTCGGAATGAGTAGACCAAGGAAACTTCTTTGTGTAGCAATTCGAGATAAAACCTATGAGAGAGGAAAGAAGGCTTTCCTAAACTGGGACAAAGTTTTTCTTCTCAAAAGCAAACAAAAATACGATCCTTGAAGGCTCTCTTCCTCCATCGCCAAAAGAAGGTACAGGCTGTTCTTGTTGAACGCGCTGCCCTGTGAAGTCTTGATCTGCCTGGCGTTGAGGTTTTTGATGATTTCCGTCACAGTCTTTCCTCCGGCGTACATCTCGAATATCTCCCGAACGACGGCTGTCCCGGGTCTACATGGAAACGGCGTTCCGCGTCCACGCGGTAGCCAAGGCCCGGATTGCTCTCGTTGCTCAGGGACTTTTCTGCGTTGATGTTCAGGCCTCGCCGTATCTTCTGGGACAGCTCTGCTAAGTAGTATTCGGCCATACTCTTCAGCACGCCCTGCACCATGATGCCGTCGGAGTCGTCGCTTATGTTTTCGAAGACTGCGAGGACACGCACCCCGTTCTTTTTCAGCTTGGCCTTGTTGATGGCGCTGTCGTAACGGTTGCGGGCGCATCGGTCAAGCTGATACACAAGGACGTCCTCAAAGGTGTGCTTATCGCTGTCCGCAATCATCCGCCGGAATTCGACCCGGCTGTCCGTCGTGCCGCTCTGCGCCCGATCGATGTATTCGCTAATCCAAGCGGAAGCACAGAAAAAAACAAAAGATGCAGGCCGCCTCATAAGGCAAAAAAGCTGATATTAAACCACAAGTTTCTTTACAGCAGAGCAAAATCGTGGTATAGTAGCGTCAGAAACAAGGGCATTGCCCGGAAAGGAAAACGAGATGTTCCGTCAGCATTTTCACTTCTCATGCAAAAGCGGATATGTCGAGCGTTTCCTGTGCAGCGACGAACGGGACTGCACGGTCTTTTTCTGTGCCCATATGAGACGGAATAGCGCCGGAGTACGAAGAGGAGCATAGGCTCTATTTGGATGATCAGGCCGCCTGTCTTGTATGAGACAGGCGGTTTTCGTATGTCCTGAGGCCTCATGAGGAGGGGTAACGATGTTTGAGATCAAGGGAAAGGTCAACACCGCGATCTGCTTTGCAAAGATCTGCGAGGAGAACGCCGCCCAGCAGATTCGCCGGTTGTGCGACTATGAGATCGCAGCCGGAAGTCAAATCCGCATTATGCCGGATGTCCACGCGGGAAAGGGCTGCACCATCGGCACGACGATGACCATCACGGACAAGGCGGTCCCCAATGTCGTAGGCGTGGACATCGGCTGCGGCATGTATACCGTCGGGCTTGCGGATGAGCGCATCGACCTGCCCCGGCTGGATGATGCCGCCCACTTTATCCCCTCCGGGCAGAACGTATGGGAAGGCCGGAAGGAGCGGTTCGACCTGACGGAGCTGCGGTGCTATCGAGAACTCCAGAGGACGCCCTGGCTGGCGCGGAGCCTCGGCACGCTTGGCGGGGGAAACCACTTCATCGAGATCGACGCCGCAGCGGACGGCACAAAGTACTTGGTGATCCACTCCGGGTCCAGAAACCTGGGCAAGCAGGTGGCCGAGTGCTATCAGCAGCTGGCCGTCGACTTGAGCAAGGGGAAGGCAGAATACTTTGCTAAGAAAGACACCCTCATCGCGGAATACAAGACGGCTGGCCGCCGCAGCGAGATTCAGGCGGCCCTAAAGGCGCTTCAATGGAGCGCCCATGAGGCGACGATCCCGGAGGATCTCTGCTTCGTCTATGGCAGTTACCTTGAAGACTATCTTCACGACGTGGAGATTTGTCAGCGATTTGCGCGCCGCAACCGTGAGCTGATGGCCGCCATCCTCTTAGAGCGCGCCGGACTGACGGGGCTGGAAAGTTTTCATACTGTCCACAATTATATCGACACGCAGGAAATGATCCTCCGCAAGGGAGCCATCGCTGCGCATCAGGGAGAGCGGGTGCTCATTCCCATCAACATGCGTGACGGCAGCGTTCTAGCCGTGGGCAAGGGCAACCCGGACTGGAACTACTCCGCGCCTCACGGAGCGGGGCGAGTCCTGTCCCGATCGGAGGCCAGAGAGAAGCTGAATCTCGAGGAATACCGCAGAGAGATGGCGAGCGTCTATTCCACCTCCGTCAGCGAGGCCACCCTCGACGAGGCACCGATGGCGTACAAATCGCTGGAGGACATCGTGGATGTCATCGCGGACAGCGTCGACGTGATCGAGGTGCTGAAACCCATCTACAACTTTAAGGCCAGTTGAGCCGGTTTCATTCCGGCCGCCGGCCGGAACAGGAGCGTAAAGACAATGAATATGTGGCCGGTGATCGACATGGCCGCCACGGGTCAGAACATCGTCCGCCTGCGAAAGCGGGCAGGGCTGACGGTCAGGGACCTGCAGCGCATCTTCGGGTTCTCCTCGCCCCAGGCCATCTACAAGTGGCAGCGGGGCGCGGCGATGCCGACGGTGGACAACCTAGTCGTTCTGGCAGCTGTGTTTGGCGTCACCATTAACGACATCATCATCTGCAGCGGTCCATCATCCGTACGGATCATGGCATAGCGCCGCTGGGAGGCGGCCAAATGGCCGTCTCCCGACGGACAGGGTCCCTTCGACTAACGGTCAGGTCGCCGGCCCTTCAAGCCGGAAATGCTGGGTTCAAATCCCGCAGGGATCACCATTCCCCGCAGCGCAGCGGGATTTCATACGGCCCCTTAGTCAAGTGGGTAAAGACGCCGGCCTCTCAAGCCGGAAGCGCGGGTTCAAATCCCGCAGGGGTCGCCATCTCTACGCGGTTACAGACGGAAAGGGCATCGCTGCACGCTGGCATGCCCTTTTTGCTTTGATTTTTCATTAGCCCGCATCGCGCTCCAAGCTCTCCGCCGTCCAGAATGAAGCGAAAACGCCACCGCAAAGCGTCATTGACCGCATGCGTGACGATGGGATTCCACTTCTTCCAGCCTGATTTTTATGACGGCAACAGAGTCATCTTCACTGCAAAATGTGAGAATGGCGTTGTGACTAAGGCGTGGTATCATACAAGCGTTCCAGCCCTGTCGACGGATTCTCATAAGAGTTCTTCATATTCTCATGAGCCGAGCGTGGACGGGTTCTCCAACCCGGAGGATTTCTACGACTGGTATTGGGACGATTTCTTTGACTACTATGACGCCGAGAGCTATTACTATGATCACAGAGGAAAATGAGGCGCGGAAACCACTACAGGCTTTCTCGTTTCACTGTTCTTGACGGCGATTTGGGAAAAGCGATCGCCGGCAGTTTGCCGGTTATTTAGCTCGCCCGATGATCTCCATCGTATCCTCCAAGGGCCGCGGATACGCGCCGGGAGAATAGTGACCAATCGAAACAACGACGCCGGTCGTCGTGCCGTCTCCATCTGGCACAATGACGATATTCCCGCGTTTGATCGTCCGGTCGTCTGTCCAGAAGGTTTCCGTCTTGCCGTTGCTCAACAAGGACACCTGGCAGAAGGAAACGCCGCGCGTCCGTCCAGAAGCGGCGGCTCTCGTCTGAGACGCCTCCCTGTCAGATTGCTCATACGCTCCGGTCTCGTCCATTACTCCAAAGTTCGCTTTTGCCTTCCGCAACGCTTCATGATATGCATCGCGCGTCTCGTAGTTCGCTGGATCGATGCCGTAGCCGCTTCCATCTTCGCAGTTGAGACGCCAGGCGTACCGATTGTCATGGGTTCTATAAAAGCGCAGATCGATTCCATCGTCGTAGACAGGGGCGCGCAGCCTTCTTGCGCGTTCCTCTTTTTCAATGTCCTTGACGGCGCTTCTCACGCCAAGCAGACCGCCGAGCGCCAGCGTCCCCGCGCTGCCGCGGCGAAGCGTCCCCATGCTGTAATACATCGTCGCCCCTTTGATGGACGCCTCGCCTTCTCCTTTTGCATAGTCATGCTTGACTTTATATTTCGCAAAAGCGCCCAGAGCGGCAGTGCCGGCAAGGTCGATCATGGTGTTGAGCGGTTCGGGGCAGTCTTTTGACGAAGACTTTCTGCGTCTCTTTGCCATGGCCGTCTCTCTCCTTTACTCTACGCCCAGCGCCTTAAAAATGGCGTCCTCCGCGCTCTGATAGAAAATCAGGTTGAAGCACCCGATCAGCTCAGAGGGGACCGTCCCGAGATCGGCCGCCGAGGTAATCGGGAGCAGGACCTTCTTCGCCCCGCTGTCAAGGCACACTTGCAGGGTGTTGGCCAGCTCATCGACCTTCATGATCGTACCGGCAATGCTGATGTCGCCCAACACCGCCAGGCCACTGGCCGTGGGCTTCATCAATGCAATCGAGGCGAGCGCGATCAGCGTCGGCAGCGCCAGCTTTTGCGTCAGTCCGATGCCCTGCAAATCCTGATAGTGGATGATATAATCCTTCGTCGTGGTGCTGATCGTGCCGCTGATTCGGTTGGCGTTTGCCTTCAGGTAGTTAAAAGCGGTGTTTGCAGCCTCCTTGCATTTTGTGTCTGAGCCAAGCCCCGTCCGCTCAAACTTGCCGTTTCCGGGCAGCATCTGGGATTCCAGCCGGAAAGCGCCGATCATGCCGGACTTGCCCTGCGAGATGGTGTAAACCTGACCGGGGTTGCACATTCCCTCCGGGATCAGCTTCCCGCCGCCCTGCTCCGGGACGGAAACGTAGTGTTCCTCAAAGGTGTCGAGGTCGATATAGGAGAAGTTCACATCGTAAAACTCCATGCCGCCCAGCTTTTTGAGCTGTTCTTTCACACGGCGGCGCATTTCCAACGCGAACACGAGGATTTCTTCAAGCTGCTCCTTCGTGTATTCCCCGTCAGGGTAGAGGAGCTTGATGAAACCGCCGACCATCTTGCGCACGGCGATGGTGTCGCGCTGGTTCAGGTTCTTCCCGAGGCGGAAATACTTGTCCAGCGCGTCGCCCTGCTGTTCTTTGCGCAGCTCCCTGATAAACTCGGACAGGTAATCCGTGATGAAGCCGAGATCGTCCGTGAAATGCTCCGGCCTGAACTTTGGAATCTCCCAGCCGGGAATATAGCAGTGGATGCGGTCAAGGAACGCCGTGTCGGTCCCCATTTCAGGTGGGAAGGGGTCAAACAGGCTGGAGGTCTTCAGCAGCACATCGACGCTCTGATTGATGTTGCCGACAAAGACCATAGAGGCGGAGGCGGCTTTTTCTTCCTTGCCACGGGCAAAGGAACCGGACGCCATGTAGTCCTTCATGATCTGGATGCCGTCTTTGTCCTTGAAGTTGATGCCGGCGACCTCGTCAAAGGCGACGCAGTCCCAAAGCCCGACCAACCCAACGGTTTTCCGCGCCATGTTGTAGAACAGGTTGGCCACCGTCGTCTGCCCGCCGGACACCAGGATGCTGTTCGGGGAAATCTCTTTAAATATATGGGACTTGCCCGTGCTCCGCGGCCCCAGCTCGCAGAGATTGAAGTTGTTTTCAATGAGCGGCAGCATACGCGCCAGGAGCAGCCACTTCTCCCGGTCCGTCAGCTTGTCCGGCTCCATGCCGATGGAGCGCAGGAGGATCGTCATCCATTCCTCCTGCGTGAACGCCTTGCGCCCCTGTTTCAATTCCTCGATGTCCACATGGGGCATCTGGATCGGCGTCAGCTTGTGAATATGGATAGGCGGCGCGTTCTTCTCTTCCTCGATGTACTCATAGTCGAGCTGAACGATGCACCAGATGCCGCCGCAGAGCAGCCGGTCGAATTTGGTGGGGTATTCTTCGGCGATGGGGATCGCTTTGATGCCGAGATTGGAGAACTCGGCCTCGTAGCTGTCCTTTTTGATGTTCAGGTTTACGGTGATCTTGTCAATGACCGTGTAGCTTCCGCGCTGGCGCAGCAAAGAGAGGATCTTCTGCGCTTCGTCCGGGCGCACATAGTTGTCCGCCAGAATGCGTTTGACGGAGCTCACACCCTGCTCGATCACATCGGGGTCATCGGAGCTGCAATATTGGCCAAGGAGAAACTCGAGGACGTAGACGGGGACGTTTGCGCCCTCTTTGATCTTCTTGGTCAGATCCTTGCGGACGATCCTGCCGTCAAATGTCTGGCGCAGCTTCCAGCCCAGTCCAGACCGCTCGTCCGTCATCATGCCGGTATCCTCGTAGCCTTCCATGCTGCCGCCTCCTTACAGGTCAAAGCCAAAGTCGTCCGCAAAAGCGATGTCGATGTGAAACTCCACTTCCTGCGGAACGTCGGTATCATTTGCAATCACAAGACGGTATATCTTTTTCTTGTCATACGCCCCGGCCTTCAGGTTGAGCCGCACGCGGAACACCCGCTCGGAGGCGTTGGCGCTGGCACGGTCGGCAATCACCGATTGCCTGTCGCTGATCACCTTGCCCTCGTCATCGGTCATATAGATCGCGTAGGCGCACGGCTGCACCTTTTCCCCGATGGGCTGGCGCTGGAAGAAGTCGAGAGAGAACAGGAGGTTGGAGACCTTCCTGCTTTCGCTCAGGAGTTTCAGCTCCGCATTCATGACCTCGACGTACTTCTTGCTGGTAGAGCGGAGGTTCTTATAGACGATCACCGGGACGAGCATCTCCTGCAAGCTGACGCCCCCGTGGACGTAATTTCCGCCGCCGCCCGTCACCTTGATGCGGGTGGTGTCCCGCGGCGTGAAGCCCAAAACCTTCGTCCCGGCAATTTCCCCGTCCATCTGCACCGGCAGCAGATAGTCGGCCGCGGTGTCCGGCGTCGCGATGACGTACCGGCGTCCCGCCTCATACATTCTGCCGGAAAATGCGCTTTTGCTTAGCTTGTCGCTTTCGGCCAGCGGTCTATAGGTGTACAGGAAGCCGTGGTCGGCGGTGATGAACACATCCGTGCCCTGCATGTCGTTCACGACGATGCGCAGGAGGTTGGAGAGCTCCTGAATGGTCTCGTCGCAGACCTCAAAGACCTTCTGCTCCGTCGCGGCCTTGTCCCCGACGGCATCGATCGTGTTGTGATAGATGTAGACGACGCTTTTCCCGCTCACCAGCTCGCGCCGCTCCGCGCGCTTCATGTTCAGGACGTCCCGGTACTGGACGGCGATGCCATTTTTCCCCGTATGGCAAAGCGCCTTTTCCCGCTCCGCGACGCTGCGGGTCTGCATCCCGTCCACAAGAACCTCCATGCCGTCGTTTACGGACAGCTCCCTGCCGGGAAGCAGCGCCGCCATGCCAAACTTCGTAATCGACGGAAAGACGGATTGCATTGCCTCGACCTTGGCCGAGCCCCTTGTCGTCCTCGTGATATTCTCGCAAAGCTCCATCGCCACCTCATAGCGCAAGGCGTCAGAGATGATGACAAAGACGCGGGAGCCGCTTGCGGCGGGCTTTACGTAGCGCCGGAAGAAATCGCGCTGCTTGGCGATTTCCGACACATAGCCGATCTTTGTCAGGTTGTCCGCGACGGCGTTTGTCCAGCAGTCGGAGAGCCCTTTCAGAAACCAGTTCTGATAAAGCCCCTCCACATAACCGGCGGCGTGCTTCAGGCTGTCCTCCAGCAGCGGATTGCTATCCCCCAGAGAGCGCCCAAAGGCAAGGTGGAAATGCCGGTAGAGGCTGTCCATCTCATAGGCCTTACCGGCATAGAGCTTCCAGATGTTCTTCGGCTCGACGATGTGGAAGCCTCCGGCATTTTCCTGATAAAACGCCTGCATTTTGGCGATAAAGTAGAGGCAATCGTAGTAGTAAGCGTATCGCTCGCTCCACCCGGACGTGCGCCGGTTGTCCGCCGTCTTCAGCATGAGGTCCACTTTGACCACCCGATCCGCGACCTCCGTAAAGAAGCGCTTCAGGATCGTCTCTTGGATGGCCGGGAAGATGTCGCCGGTCAGCAGGGTCTCGATCTCCTGCTTTTCAAAACGGGCGGGGAGCTTCAGTTCCTCCTCCACCGTGCGGCAAAGCTGGAACAGCTCGGAATTGTCCTCCCGATTGCGCCACTCGTGGACGATGCTATAACAGTAGGCCTTATTGGACTCGGAGATAAACCGCTCCAGGCCTTTCAAGACGCTGGGGTTCATCGTTTGGGAGAGCGCCGTCAGGAGGATATGAGAGGCGAGGAAGCCGAGCGGCTTCTCGTCGCTGTGCATGAAACCGGTGTACTTGTGGACAAGCTGCCAGAACGCTTCGATGTTCCCAAACTGGCGAATGGCGTTCAGGACGCTGTTGGTTTCCTCGTCAAGGCCTCCCTCCAGCACGGCGATGATGACATCCTGCGCGGCACCGCCGGAGAGCCCGGCGAGGACGGCCATCACGTCAATGTGGAGCTGCAACGGTGTCTCATAGACGCGCCCGATCTTTTTCAGCTTTTCCGTGCGCTGTTTATTCTTGAAGAAATCCGCATAGAGCTTGACGGTCTTGCGCATGGCCGGTTTCGGGTCGATGTTCATCTCGCTCATCAGGATAGAGTAGTAATCGGCGCGGTATTCCTCGCTGAAATGCTCGATGTCCCGCATCCAGTCGTCCTGCGGCTGCGCATAGGAAAACGGATCGTAGACGAGGTAGTTCCCCGTCAGGTCATCGTGGAGCAGCAACTTCTTGACGGCAAAGTTATTCGTGCCGGTCAGCCTGATGATTGTGACGCCCGGAATGTCCAGTTCGTCCAGCATGGGCTCAAACTCCCGGTCTTCATCATGCCAGAAGATGATCCGGCGCTTGTAGAAATCCCGGAGAGGGGCGGCGAAGCGCTCTTGCAAATCCTGCGTTATTCTGTTGGCGTCCACGCTGGCGGCCTCCTTGTTTGAGTTTCTTGCTGCGCTTGACTTAATCCTTGTTTAGTCTTGTTTTATTTTTGGGCCGTTAAACAAGAGCGATCCACGGGTTTTCCGAGAAAAACGGGTCGTAGACGAGGTGGTTCCCCGTCAGGTCGTCGTGGAGCAGCAGCTTTTGACGGCGAAGCGCTCTTGCAAATCCTGCGTTATTCTGTTGGCGTCCACGCTGGCGGCCTCCTTGTTTGAATTTCTTGCTGTGCTTGACTAATCCTTGTTTAGTCTTGTTTTATTTTTGGGCCGTTAAACAAGAGCGATCTACTGATTTTCCGACAAAACCCAGCTTCCTGTCTGCTGGTTAGCAGAATTTCGCCTAATCTTTTTTTGATTCTTCAACGATGTAAGAAGATTGCTAATTTTAGTTTCTTTTTGTTTTTCGGTCAAAACATCCGGCAGTTTATCCCACAGCAACGATTTAATATCTTTCTTTTTTGCCTGTCCATACTGCCGGATAAAATTAATGATCATATCTCTGTAGTACTGATCATCAAACCCCTTGTTTCGAATATACTCCGCTTCTTTTTCGATATTTTTTGCCACTTCAGAAGAAAGGAACAGTTGATTCGCCCTTCCTTCAATTAAATGATACTTTCTTAAACGCTGTATATCCTTTTTTTCGATACGCAATCCCTTCTGAACCCGGTCCAGACAATAAGCATCTTCCAGATCCAGTTCTGGGTGATTAAATAGAATATACGTGTAGTTATCATTCAAAATCTTCCCATACACTTTTACGGCAACCTGATTCTTTACCGAGAAATCATAATCCGGCATGGGGAAATATTTATCTTTCTGAATCCGATATATTTTTTTGATCCCGCTGGTTGCTGTGTCAATCATATGAAATAAGACCATTGCGTCTACCAGCAAACGGTTACGATAAAACGGCGGGTTATAGGTGGTCTGTAGAACAGCTTCTATACTCTGAGGCAAAAAGTCCCCTGGATTTGTAATAATGATACAGTCTTCACACTCGTTCACAAGAATTCGTCCGCCCAATTGATAATTGGAATGTGCCATACAGTTGTTCAAAAGCTCTCTGAGGAGCCACATATCATATTGCTGTGTTTCTTTTGGAAATAAAGAGAGCTGATTGGGCATATATCGATATGTCAGATTTCTGATCTTGCTAAAAACCTGATCCGCAACTGTAATGAACGGAATGGTGAAAATAGCATAGTCTTTCAACATATTGTCAGCGCCATATAGGCGCCACATCATAGCCGGAGGATTCTCAAATAAATCATCGAACTCAGAATTTCCAAGGAGGACCATTGCTGCATTGGTGACTTTGTGGTCTCTCATCAGTTTGATCTTGGTGAGGAATTCTTCATCTGTCAAAGCATCTATTTCTTCTGATATATGTGCTCGATTCATTTTTTCTTTGTATTGCCGCCTAGCAAGCGCGATCGCTTGTTTATCCAGATGCTTAAGCTCTGCTCCGTTTAAAATCTGCTTTGACCAATCCCGACGTTCCTGATTTCGAATTGTATCAATCTCGGCCTGCGAAAGCGGCACAAGGCTTTCGCCTGCACGACCGTAATACCGATTTTTCCAAGCGGTAGGAATCCCTGTGGCAGCCGCAGGAACCTTAAACATCAGCACTCTGCGTTCTTCTCCAGCGACTTCTGGATACAGTTCAATAATATCCAAAAAAGTAAGTCCATCCGTCACGTTTCTCGCTATATCATACTTAAACTTTTCCAGTAAACTCGGAGCACCTTTTTTAAAGCCTGTTCCTACGGGAGTTTTTTCCTTTTGCTCACTCACGCCCAGAACAAACCATCCATATTGCTGCTGTTTCAAATTTGCTTCGTTACTGATCGCCGAAAAATACTGACCGATCTTCTCTTCTGAATATTGACCTTTTGCCTCTTTGAATTCCACTATTTCGTATTCCCATCGGATCATCAGGCTATCAAGCAGTTCATAATATTCAGCATTTGACGCGCTTCGATCATATTGAAACTTATCCATCCCAATTCTCCTTCCTATTGCTCTGCCTTGCCATTCACTCTACCCGCCTGTTTTTCTTGCTTAACTTACTTGATCTTTGCCAACACGTCCTCAAACAATGCGTAATTGTGCTTCACACCGTCGTCAAGGTCGATCTCGATGTTCTGATCGGCCAAATGGTGGATCTTTTCCTCGTACTTCGAGAGTTCAAGCGCCTGTTCCTGCAGCTTCTTCTGCCGCTTGGCCAGCTTGACGCGCTCCGGCGCGGAGGCGGCTTCCATCGCATCCCCGATATGTTTAAGTTGGGTGCGGTAGCGCTCCTGCTGCTCGTGCACGTAGTCGGTGCGCATCCGGGCGAGGAGATCGCTTCTATAGCGGTGCATATAGATCAGCGCCTTGAAGCCGTTCTTCTTGCCGCTGTCAAAGAGCCAGTAGATCGGGCGCTTCTGGTAGGTCTTCAGGTGGTCGGCGTAGAAGTCGTTCAGGAAGTAGCTGCGGATGACCTCACGCGGCGTGCCCTTCCCGCCGAGCGCGTCGGCGATGTATTTCAGGTTTTCCTCCAGCGTTTCCTTTCCGAAAACAATCTCTACCCAATTTACAAAGCGCCCCGTGATGTCGTCGTCGAAGTATTCGTCATCGCAGATGGGAATGATGTTGTCCTCGTCGGGAACGAAGGTGCAACACTTGGACGAGCCGTCGGCAGCGCGGAGATAGCAATTGCCTCTCTCGGTATCAAGTGGCGTTTCTCCCGCAAAAAGCGTTCCTGCCACAGGAACATAGGCGTAGGCGAATCGTTCCTGCATCGGTTCTCCCGCGAGAATAAGCCCTTTTTCATCAACAGAATACCGCCCGAACATGCATCCCACGGCGTAGGAGATCAGGCTGCGGATGTCGCGGGAAAGATCAGCGCGGCAGACGGTCACGTCCTTATCTTCTACTTCCGGGGTCAGCTCGTCTTGTAAGCCGTAGATGTCGATGAAGATGCGGTTCAGCTCTTCCTCGTTGGCCTTGAGCTGGGCAAAGCGCTCGTTGCATTCGCCCTGCCACAGCAGATAGCAAAGCTCGACGGAGGATTTGACCTGCGGTTTGCAATGATAGAAATGATCCATATTCGCGGCGATGAGCGTGCGATCCCAGAGAGCCTTGCTCCAACGAACAAGAGGATGCCACTCAAAGTCCCATGAATATTCAAAAGCGTTCCAATCATCTTTTGAGATTGCGACGGCGCTGTTAACAGCGTTTGATATTTCCTCACACAATTCTTTTCGTGGGAGGGCAATGGGTGCCTTTGAAATAACACCAGAATTATAATCTAATGTAGGTGCAAGAATTTCACTGTATTGATTAAAAACACATGAGTTAAAAAACGCAGCGAGAAAATCTCCGATAAGTTCATCTGAGCTGAAAAAGCATTGACCCTTTGCATCGAAAATACATCCGGCACCAAATTTACGTATTCCAAGCTTTCCGCTTGTGAGAGAAGACCATGTATACCCTGGCTTAAAGAAGTACATTTGACCCCCCAAAACAAAGCCAAGATTTCCCTTTAAGTAAGGGTACTTTTCATTTGATATATCCTTGATTTCTTGTCCATCATCTTTCCAGTTCACAACATAGTCATAATTTCCATACCATTTTCTGAAAATGCCACCCTTTAAATATACAAACCATTTTCGTAAGTAAGTATCTTCCTTATCTTTTGCGTCAAACCCAATATTGTCTTTTGAAACCTCAAACCAATAACGGAGAAATCTATTGTTGTCAGATGTAGACATGCCGTGCCTGAAATCAGCAAAGTTTGATGCAGATATATCAGGTTCAAAAGAGTTGAGTATTTTATGATTTACCCAGTACGCCACCGGCGAACCGGGGATTTTGGAGAAGTTTTCCTGCTGTGCTAAAAATCTGTGTTTGCCAGACAACAGCCATTTTTGTTTTTCCTCATTACTCTCTTGCAATCCTTGCTTTTCAAACAATCTATGGTAAACACCTTTGTATTTATCGATATGCTTCTTTCGCAAAACAAAAGCAACGGACTGTACAACCTTACTGTTTAAATCTTCAAATGTTCCAATTCCAAGATGAATCATATTTACGATACTCTGCTGCATCAGTTTTTCTCGCAGCTTCTCAAAGCTTGAAAGAAACATCCAAGCATGCTGAGTGATCATAGCCTGATAACCGTTGGTTTTTACCAGCATCCGGCAACGCTCGATAAACGCGGCAAACAGGTCTGCCTTGGAGTCGGGGTAGTTGTTCTTTACAAAGTCTTGCACCTTTGCGCTTGCATTGCTGACCGCCATATACGGCGGATTCGTCACCACCACGTGATATTTCTGCGCCAGCAGCCGACGGTAAGCGTCGGATTCGTCCATCAGCGAAAGCTGCCCGTCCTTCGTCATCTCCGGCGCTTCGTCCACCAGCAGCAATGAACCGTATTCCCGAACCTCAGAGTCCACGCCCGGGCCGTATACCTGCGGCTGAATGCCTCTTGTCAGGATGCGCCGGTCATACTGCCGCGCTTTCATCATCACCGCAAAATAGGCGAGCTGCGCCGCGCGGTCGTCGATGTCGAGTCCGTAGAGGTTGTTTTCCAATATATTCTGCGCAGCGTCGCGCTCGCTGAAACCGGCGCGCTTGTAAATCTGCACCAGCACGTCAAAGGCGTAGACGAGGATGTGCCCGCTGCCCATGCAGGGGTCGATCACCTTGATGTCCTGCGGGCGGAGGGCGCGGTATTCCGCGCGGATGGCTTCGAGCTGCGCCTGAACGTCCGGCTCCTGCTCGGCTTCCTCCAGATAGTATTTCCATCCGGCTTTCAGCTCGTCGTCGGGGTGGCCCTCAAGCCAGAGGCGTCCCAGGCTGTTTTCGACCATGTAGCGGACGATCCAATCCGGGGTAAAGAGCTGCGTCGCGGATGGGATGCGCTCTTTCGTGATCTTCACGTTCTTTTTGAGCAGGGCGAAGGTCTCGTCCTTCAGCTCCGTGTTGTAATACTGATAGAGCCAGCCGATGATCTGCACCTGATCCGTCCAGTCTTCTTCGGGGATGTCCGTCACCATCCGCCCAAGAATGCCGTCCTGCCGGAGGATGTTGTTGGAGAGCAGCAGCTCGGTGTAGCTCCCCATGGGCTCGAACATCCGCGGCAGCGCGCTGCTCAGGGCGTTGCACTGGGTGAGCAGCAGATAGCGGTAGAGGGCTTCGCTCTGATTTTTCTCGATCAGGTCGGAGACCTTTTTCATGTCCAGCCCGTCCAGATTAAGATGAAGGGCGTCGCTTAAAATCTCCGGCTTGAACGCGCCGGAAGCATCCGAGAAGACCCGGATGTGGGAAGGGAGGTAGTTGTTGACCTCCATGAAGCGCAGGGCGATCAAGCGGTTAAACCAGGTGTAGGCGACCTCCTCCATCACCTGCGCATACCCTTTGCTCCGAATCTGGCCGATCAGCTGCTGGCGCTGCTGCTTCTCCTCGTCCGACAGCAAGCGGCCCCCGACGGCCTCGGCGTCGTCATCGCCGTACCCGTCAGCCGTGATGCCGTATTGGTAGGCCCTCTGCGAGACCTGAGCGATCAGCTCCGTACGCGCCCATATCGCAAATCGCTGGATGGCGGTCTTGTTCATGTAGTGTCCCACCTCCGTCAATTATCTACAATTACCCCAATCATGCTAAACTTTGTTGTTTCCCCATATTCTCTGCCTGCATAGACAAGATCTGAACCACAATATTCTGAGCCAAAACCAGTTTGATTACTGTATGTTTGCCCTCCAATGAGGCAAACCCTTTCGAACGGAACACGTTCTCCTTTGGCATGCACTTTTTTGCAAACGGTACCCAGCTCTCTGTAAAGTGGAAACAACCTAGAGTTTTCAGGCAAACGGGAGTAACTGGATTCAGATACCCATGATTCAACGTTCTTTTTCAGATCGGTTAAAACTAAACCGCTATATTCATAATTTATTCCCGATCCACTTTTTGTGATGACAAGGGAAACGCGCCGGTATGCAGGCAAAAGGCAAAACGCCCGCGTGAAAACTAAAAAGCGCTTATCGGAATTTGCAAATTGATCTATGATTGGCGTGGTCTTCGTGTTATGGTGTAATCGATGGAATTGAGTGTTTTCCTTTGTAATTTCAAAAATACTGTTGAGTAATTCTGCTGTTTTTTCTGCGCTTTCGACTTTTTTTATTTCATGTTCACACTCGCGCCGCTCAATCGCCAAGCTTTCAATTTCTGCTTCAAGCTCCTTTATTTTGTCATCAATTTGTGAGACTCTCGCTTGCAGCTCATCTTTTCGTTCCATTTTCTTTGCTCCTTTAATTGATTTGCAGTTCATCGCAAGCGTCAAGAGCGTTTAACAATTTGCGCTTAATCTCATCAACATATTTATCAATATCCTCTTCGGAACGCAGCCGCTTCACGGCGCAGAGATCATACCGCCGGATCGTCTGAATCTTCTTGGGCCGCGGATCATCCTTTTCGTCATGCTTGGGATCATCCCGCGCGACCATCGGCTCCATGCGGCGGCAGATGGTATCCTTGTAGTTGAGGACTTGGGTAATCATCGCGTCCAGATCGGTGAGGGAGGTCGCTTCTTTCAGCGCCTCGCGCTTTTTCACAAACCAGTCGTCCGCCTGACGGAGCAGCGCGTCGGCGTCGCGGGCTTCGCTGGCCAGCTCGTGAACATCCTGCATCCCCTGTCGGACAATTTCGGTCACCTCGTCGCGCTTGACGTCCAGAAGAGCGTCGTATTTCTCCCGAACCTTCACGACGAGCGCGGGAAGCTCCCCAATGCGGTCGTACGGTTTCGGCATGGCGAGGATTGTGGAAACGGTCCTGAAAATCTCCTGCGCATCCGCGTCCGTGGAGAAGTAATCGCGCTCCTTGCTCACGCGATCCATCTGCCGTCTGGCGTCGTCGAAAATGACGCGCTGGGACCCAAAGAACATCTCGACGTCCTCCAGATCCTCCGCGCTGTCCAGAAGATCGTCCTGCTTTTGCGCCAGGCGGGTGAGCAGGGCGACGTTGTCCCTGCGCTGGCTGAGGATGTTCTGCATCAGGTCGCGGGCGGCGGTCACGTCCTCGCGCTGCGGGTAACGCTCCCGGCTGTATGCGTTGTCGAGAAGCTGCTGGTAATGGCGCTGCTTGTCCTCCAACGTGGCGATGACAAAGCGGATCAGGCCGTCCTCGTCGGAGGGGATGTCCATCGCGCCGAGATAGTCGCGCAGGAGGGTGACGCTCTTGCGGATCAGGTCCTCAGAGGGAGCGATCCGGCGCGTGACGACGGCCTTGTCGATCTCGGACTTTTTGCGGAGATAATCGACAAGCCGCCGTTCGTCTTTGCCGACAACGGCACCGCCGTATTTGATGGAGATCTTCTGCTGCGCCACCAGGCGCGCGATCAGCGCAGCGATATCGATCTCCCGCCAGCCATAAGGCGCCGCCGAGAACCGGCGTTGGATATCGCCCATGGTCACAGGCATGTGCTTCCGCGCCTGGAGCTCCAGGTACTGGCCCATTTCCTCCGCCGCCCGGCTGTTGACCTGCGGCATGCCGTCCATGGCCATCTGCTTGGTCCCCTGCTGGAGGATGGCCTGCACCTCGTCGTCACGGTACAGAAGCTGGTCGATATAGGAGAGCTTGGTGTATACGCTTTCCACCAGCAGCGCCATGGCCTCGTCGATCCGCTCCTTGGCTCCGGTGGTCTTGCTGAGGATGGTCTGCCCCGCCGCATAGAACTTCCCTTCGGCGATGGCGCCGGCGATGACCTGGTCGTCTTCCACCAGATAGATGCGGTACATTGGGCTCCCCCCTTTCGTGT
>CANQKY010000035.1 GCA_947624575.1 uncultured Clostridia bacterium | reverse complement strand
CGCGGTTTATTCTGCACAAACTCCCGGTGATGCTTGCGCATCCAGCCCGCGTACACGTCATGCGCGACGGACCATATTCCCTGAAGCAGGCCCCAGACGATGAATGTGAAGCCCGCGCCATGCCAGAGACCGCTCAGCAGGAAGGTGATCATCACCGCGGCGTATGTCGGCAGATTCTTGTACTTCCTGCGCTTCTCCTTCGGCCATTCGGCGACCGTCCGCTTGAACTTCAGCGCGATGGGATTGAACAGATACTCGTTCAGCCACGAGGAGAGCGAAATATGCCATCTATCCCAGAACTCCCCGATGCTTCGCGCGATGAGCGGCAGATTGAAGTTGCGCGGAAGATCATAGCCGAACATCTTCGACACGCCGACGGCCATATCGGAATAGCCGGAGAAATCAAAATATAACTGTAAAAAATAGCTGAACACCGCCAGCCAGATTGTCGCCGTGCCGTACGCCGGCGGCGCATAAAAGACGTCGTCCACAAACACGGCGAGGTGATCCGCCAGCACGAGTTTCTTGAAGAAGCCGAAAATAAAGATCTGCACGCCCGCTTCAAGGCCCTTCAGCGTGACCCGCCGGTTCTCCTTGAGCTGCGGGAGAAAGTCGCGCGCGTTGGCGATCGGGCCGCACACCTGTTTGGGGAAGAACGACAGGAACAACGCCATATCCAGCAGGCTCCGTTCGGCCTTCAGATTTCCCCAGGACACGTCCAGCACATAGCCGATGGCGGAGAAGATGTAAAACGAGATGCCCAGCGGCAGGATGATGTTCAGGGTCGTCCACGCCTTCCCTGCGAGGCCGAACGCCGTGGACATGAAGAAATTCAGGTATTTGAACACGCCGAGGATGAGCACCAGCGCTGCGACCGCGAAGACGGTCAGCCTGTGGCGGGCCTTGTCCTGCGCGCGCTCGATGGACAGTCCCGCCGCATAGGTCAGCAGGATTACGCCCGTCATGCACAGGCAGAAGCGGACGTCGTACAGACCCATCGCCATATAGCTGAAGATCAGCAATATGAGCTTGGTGCACGTATTGGAGAGGCGCTCCCGCTTTCTCAGAATGCTTTGCAGCAGAATGGTGAGGCCAAGCAGCGCTATCGTTGCGGGATAAAAAGCAAAATTTACAAAAGACATCGTCATCTACCTCTCATTCTTGAGTAAGCTCTTTACTGAGACGCTCGGCAAGCACACGGTAGCCGTATTGATTCATGTGTCCCTTCCCAACCTGCGTGTTGGCAAAACCGTAGGGGAGCTCATGCTGCTGCTCATAGAGCCCTTTAAAATCGTCAGTTAAATCAACGAAAAGGCAGATATTGCAGATGAACATAGAATGAAGCAAATTTTATAATCTCAATCCATGCTTTTTCTTCATCTTTGATGCCTTTTATTCTTCCATGTCCTTGAGGGTTTTTATTAGCTCCTGCGCGACAACCTGATGTCCGTATCGATTCAAATGAGATCGAACTATTCGAGAGTTTGGAAAGCCGCAGGGCATCAGATGCCGTTCGTCATACAGCGCTCGAAGCGCCTCGGTTGGATCGATGAAGACAATCCCCTGCGTTTCACATTCGTTCTCAAATGCAGCGAGCGCTCCGGGCTCTGTATCAAAAATCAACCTGCCCCGCGCATCCATATCGATGACGGGAAGGTAGAGAATCATCAGTTTGACCCCATGCGCTTTCGCCGTCGAAGCCGCCGTTTTTAGAAAGGCGTCCAGCGTGCTTGAGTATGCGTCTGACGACGTCTCCAATGGCGCGAGCCCCCCCCCCGGTCTTTTCCAGCGTGATCCATTCTGTGACCTGCTTATAGATCAGTTTGACGCTTGGCGTCCACTTTTGCAGCAGATAAATCATGCCGCTATCGTAGGATTCCTTCTTTTCAAACGTGCTGTCGAGAACCTTTTGCATTTTAAGCATGTCCAGCGAAACCGTATTGGTGTTGATCACGACGCATGTCGTCGGCTTGTATTCCTTGAGCGCGTTTTCAAGGTTTTTCACACAGGGATATATGTATTGCCCATCAAGTCCGAGACTATAGGTGTATTGAGACGGTTCCAGCGTATTGAGATAATAAACCATGCTTTCGTCCGCCGCCACGTGCGCAGCCTCGATGTTGGAATCGCCCATCACAAGGATATCGACCGGCCGATCAGCATCATAGCAAGTGTTGTTGAACCCTTTCTCATCAAATCTGAGGCATACGTTTCCCTCCCGATTGTCTATCTTGAATTGCTTTGGCTCCCACGTATAGTCCGTCGCTCCGGATGGATTGGGCCTGTGCACACCGTTATAATAGTAAAACACGGCCACAAGCGACGTAAGCGCAATTGAAAGAATTGCCGCTATGAATGCTTTTATGATCCAAACCGCTCCCTTATGAAACATCCCGTGCACGATCTCCTTCCCGAGTATGTGAAATGCGCATTCATTCTTCGTCAAATCTGAGTTCAAAAACCGGGTGCGTCTTTCTTTGCGATGGCGGCGGGAGCTTCTGCCACTCTCCATATTCCTGCGTCAGATATCCCTGTGCGTCTGCCGGCAAGGCCCATGTCCTTCCTTCAAACTCCCCTTTACCCGTTGGAAGGATCTCCTTTCGAGGATATTCGGGGCGCTTTCTGCATTTATAATCCTCATAATAGTTATATAGTTGGGCGTATCATCGTGATAGGATGATACAAAGCAATCAAACAGACGACGCCATTTTCCCACACTAATCAGACCCAAAACCCGGCCTGTTATTCGCTTGAATCGCAGCTGCCATTCTTCCTCTGCCGACGTCGTAACGCCATATTCTTATTCTTTAAAGGATATCAATACTTTGCGCCGTATGAATACAGCTCATAAGCCCGGCATCGCAAACGCAATCCCCCGTATACACGACGCAGCAAAGGGTTGTTCGGCGCGTCGTCGAGGGAAAATATGTCAATATAGATCCCGCCCCGAACCGCGGCGGGTTTCGTGGCAAGGTTCATCAGGTCGCCGTAATTGACATATCTCGTGTGCTTCTTGCGAATGTGGCATATGGAGATGCACATGCCTTCATCCCCACGCGAAACCGCACATCATTTCCTTAGGCCTGCGCAGTTCTTCGTCGCTCAGGTCCCGATATTGCGGGCCGCGCCTAAAGAGCTTGCTCATGAGATCGCCGGTATGAAGTACAGGCATGCGCGCTACCTCTTTGAAGCCACATACACAAGCATGGAACGGCCGATTTATCTCCTTTGAAAAATCTCCCGGAGCTTGTTCATCGATTCCTGCCAGCCCATCTTTGCCATCTCCGGCATGGGCATTCCCATTTCCCGATGCGCCTTCATCGGCCATGCCCAAGCGTTATAGGAAAGCTGTATAAGAATCTGTGCTCCAATCAGGCCCCATACGCCCATGCGCAGATTCGCGGTCGCCAGAAATGAAAGTCCCACGCTGAAAAGCGCAGAAAGCAAAAATGCTTTCATGTACAGAATGCGATTGGTACATGAAAAATAGGATGTATAACAATTCCGAAAAAAGAGAACGCCCTGATAGAGGCATAACGCGAAGAAAACGGGCATCGAAACGACGGCATCCGGTTTCAACAAGCGCAGAAGGGGAATGATCACCGTCGCTACGCCGGCCGTTCCTAATACAAACAGGCAGAGAAAGGAGACGACAATCAGCGACATGATCCGCCGCACTCTTTCCTGACTGCGCACCACATACGCTTCCTGCAGGGCTGGCTGATAGGCCGTATACAGGGCGCTCGCCACATTAGCAATGGCCGTCGCCATCTGAACGCCGATGGAATAAACGCCCGTCTCCGCCAACGATAGATAGAGCGAGCAAATCAGCGTCCCCGCCTGACTGCTCAGATAGTTTGATAACGAAATCAGTCCCTCCCGCCATGCGTTGTGCCACACGGTTAGAAAAAGTGCTTTGACCTCACGCCCTGAAACCTTTTCGCGTTCCTCACGCAGGCGCCGGCCCAAACCCTGCCAACGATAGAAACGGCGCTTCCCCAGCAGGCGGAAAACCGTTCCATAGAGCAAATAAGCGACGCTGGCGCCGACAATGCCAAAGCCCGCGGCCAACAGCACAATCGTAGCGACGATCTGCACGCTTCGCGCAATCACCGTATTTTGGTTGGATGCGCTGATCGCTCCTACTCCACGCAGAAAAGCGGCAAAATAGCCATAATACAGATTCAGAAAAATCGCCGCTGCATAGATCAGCCATGCCCAAAGATACAGGCGGCCTGGGAGATCCCTCGCAATATACAGAATGTATGCCGTTCCCACTGTCAACAGCAGCAGCAGTGCGACGCCGGAAATCAGCAAATAAACGAACCGGCATGAGGAAAGGACCACCTTCATCAGGTGATAATCCGGCTCGCGGCTTTCGGCCTGATCTGCACCCGTTGCATGAAGTGAACGCGCGCCGCTCCAACAATAGGTAATATTTCTGGCAAACGTCACTGAAAAACCGAAATCAAACAAGGGCGCCATGCTGCCAATGCTGGCAAAAACATACCACAGGCCCAGCATATCCGCATCCAGATAATAGATGATAAACGGCAGCATGATCAGGTTGGACGCCATGGAG
This sequence comes from uncultured Clostridia bacterium, assembly GCA_947624575.1. Classification (GTDB taxonomy): domain Bacteria; phylum Bacillota; class Clostridia; order Oscillospirales; family Ruminococcaceae; genus CANQKG01. The sequence continues at coordinate 17,135 of CANQKY010000035.1, read as the reverse complement.
AGAATGACCCCGATATAGCTCCATAGAATGTCTCTCTTTCCAATGTCAATTCTCATCAGGCATTCATCTCCAACATCTGCATGATTCTCAGATATACCATGTCCACCGTGATCTCCTTCAGGCAGCGATGATCCTTACAATGCGCGCCTTCCCTTGTCTGACAACACGGTGAACACGGTAAATGAATTCGTATCATGGCGGATTCTGGTCCGGCGGGATTCAGTTTGGCAGGATCTGAGCCGCCATATAATGTAAGCGTCTTTGTGCCGACAGCAGCGGCGCAGTGCATCATGCCCCCCTCCGGGCCGGCCGCAAGCGTCGAAGCCGCCAGGAGCGACAAGCTCTGGCGGATATTCGTCTTGCCGACCATATCCAGTATTCTTTCCTGTTCGGGAATCTCAATCCTTTGCTCCTGAAGCCGGTGCCGCTCCTGAGGCCCGCCGATCAGCACGACGTTACAGCCGGCGTCCGCCAGTTTCACGCTTAGCTGTATCCACCGTTCTATCGCCCACGATTTAACGTCATAGACGATGCGCTCGCCATGTTCTTTCCACCCAAGCGCGTTGGTGCCAAGCGAGAGCGCTACCGTCTTCATCCGACGAGGGAGAAGGCGATAGGCCCACTCCATATCGAGCTTACTTCTGTCAATACTGCGCACATCATCTCCGCCTGAAATCCCAATCGAAGACAGCATCCTTCGATTCCTCTCCAGAAAATGGGCATTCTCCGGAAGGCGCACGGAAATATCCGCTTTGTCCGTTCCGACGCCGACAATTTTTTTACAGCGTACAAGGCGCATGATGTAGTAGATCCAAAGACTGGGTTTACTCTTTCTGACAACTTCTATGCGAACAAACCCAAAGTCATACCGCTTGCGCAGCAAGCGAACAACCAATGCGATATCATGAAAAGGGGTTTTGGCAGAGTAGCAATGCAGCTGATCCACATCGTTTTGCAGCGCAAGCAGCTGATTGTCCAGCGCAACGGTAGCGGCCGTACCACAAACGATAAAGTCAACGGTTGCCTTCGGCTCCGTTTCTTTAATCGCCCTCGCAACAGGCAAATTTTGAATAACGTCTCCCAACCCTGGACCGGAAAGAATGAGATACTTCATCTTGCATGCTCTCCTTTTGGAGGATTAAACGACCTATTCGGTAAATAAAAACCTTGGATCAAAAACGCAGAAATCAAAAAATCATGATACCCTTCCGCAATCCAAAAGATATTGAGCGCCACAAAAGCCAGCCCTATGAATCGTGCCTCTCGACGATGCACTTCTTGCAATACTTTTTTTGTCACGCTTAAATAAACATAGGCAAACAAAGTCAACCCGACAATTCCGCTCTCAAACAAAACGTATAGAATCTTATTGTGTGCTCCAGTTGTTCCAATCAACACAGTTTGTATCAAGAGTTTCTCAACGCCCCAACCTAGAATAGGTCTTTCTGCTGACGCCAGCAACGTCCTGGACCAAATTTCTGTTCTTCCAGTAAAGGTGCTTGATTTTCCCATGATCTTTGCAACATGTTCTAGAATCCATGGAATCTGAAGAAAAACGACCGCTATACATATCGCAAAGCTGCCCAATATAAGGGCGGTGATACCCGCTTTGTTGCGAAATAGTGGAAATCCATCTAGGTAGCAAATAACCACCATCAATAATATGGCGATGGTACCCGTTGCAGATTTTGATATGCACAGTATATTAATAATACATATTAAGCACAAAACAGCTTGATGGATACCCCTTTTTTTATTATCTCTGTAAATGCCCAGTTTGAGTAATACCAAGGCAAAAAATAAAAAAGGAAAGTATGAATTCTTTGTACCTAATAACCAATTCTTTCTTGAATATAGCACCCCGTTAAACCAGTGGGTAGAAGCCATACCCTCGGGAAATAGTATCCACGAAATAATATTTACAATCAGTAGCATTTCTATTGGTATTAAAACTTTCATATAGTCAGCGCCATAATAGAGAAAAATAACCCGTATATACAAATATGTCGCTATAAGCATTGCTACCGTTTTGATAAGCGTCCACCAGTCAATTGATCTCAGATCATTACATACCGAAGACAGGATCATGCTAAAACACCATGCTACAACGATAAAAAACATTTTATCAAGCGTAAGGCGCTTGGCTAGAAATATCAGTATGAGAATTAACATAGATACTATCTTTGAAATATCAAATATCTTATCTAGCAAAGGTGAAACCGCTCCCAGCAGTCCTGGTTTTAAAAATGGTATAAGTAGCGCCACACCTAAAATATCACCTGTTTTGATTTTTACGGGCATGCTTTAGCTCTCCCCTATACTAGTTCAAATTGTTCTAACAAAATTAGCATATCATCTGCTTTTCAGAATCATTCAATAAACTTGATGATTGTGATTTAAGTGGTTTTGAATATAGTCTCTCACGCCTTCTTCAATGCTTAAAATGTCACGATTATATCCCGTTTCCCTCAGCTTATCCATCTTTGCACACGTATAGTATTGATACTTCTCCTTCAACTGCTCAGGCATATCAATATATTCAATCCTTGGCTCCAGACCCAGCGCGCGGAAGCTCGCCTCCGCCAATTCGCGGAAGCTGGCCACGTGGCCCGTCCCGACATTGAACAGCCCCGACGCCTGCTTATGTTCCAAAAACCAGAGAATCACCGCGCAGACATCCTTCACATAAACAAAGTCTCGCAGCTGTTCGCCGTCGGCATAGCCCGGATGACAGGATTTAAACAGGCGAATGCTCCCGCGCTTCCTGATTTGGTTGAAGCCGTGGAAAACCATGCTCGCCATGCTGCCTTTGAAATACTCATTCGGTCCGTATACATTGAAAAACTTGAGGCCGACATATTGGCTGGGAAATTCCTTTGCCTGATGCTTCACCCACAGGTCAAACAGTTGTTTGGAATACCCGTAGCCGTTCAGCGGCCGAAGCGTATCGATATCACAACGGTCGTCAAAGCCAAGCGAACCGTCGCCATATGTCGCCGCTGAGCTCGCGTAGATCAATTGAATCTGTTTTTTCGCACAATAGTTCCATAGCGTGCGCGTGTAGTCGAAATTATTTCGCCAGAGATAGTCGAAATCCCGCTCTGTCGTCGAGGACTGCGCTCCCATGTGGATGACGGCCTCTACGCCGTCTAAAGTGCGGCAGGATGGTTCTGAGAGCAATTGCAGAAAACGCTCTTTATGGATGTATTCTCTGTAACGCTTGTTTCGCAGGTTCAACCATTTGTCGCTTGATCCCACATGATCCACGATGATGATATCGTCGATGCCCTCATCATTCAACGTCCGCACGACGCAGCTTCCAATGAATCCTGCGCCCCCTGTTACGATGATGCTCATGCGTTTTCCTCCCGTTCTCGACAAGCTGTTAAGCCGCGTATCTTTTCCGCGCATTCAAGCAGGTTCTTCGCCCACTGGACGCGCTCGATTTTCCCATCCTTCACACGCCGAAGTATTTCATCGGTTTCATTCTCACCAATCAGGAACCCTCTACAGGATGTCGAAGCGCACAAGGCACAGTCGCGCAGTTTGTCTCCCACGCAAAAGCTCCGTGAAAGGTCGATCTCATGTTCCAGAATCGCCCGTTCAAATAAACCCAGCCCGGGTTTTCGGCACATGCAGTCCTTCCGGTATGCGGGCACGGCGGCTTCGGGATGATGCGGGCAATAATACACCCCATCCAGCTCAATCCCTTGTTCTCGCAGCGCCTGCCGCATCCATGCGTGCAACCGGGCAAGATCCTCTTCCGTATAGTACCCTCTGGCGATACCCGACTGATTTGTCACCAGGATCAGCCGAAAGCCGGCTTCTTTCAATAGCCGCAGCGCATGCAGCGCATCGGGCAAGAATTCAAACTCCTCTATGCGATGCAGATAATGCTTCTCCACATTGATGGTGCCATCCCGGTCAAGAAAAACCGCTTGAACGCCCATCCTGCCTTCACCTCTATAAAAACTCACTTCGCGACCGCTTTCTGCATTTCGTTCTCAATCAGCTCGCACAGGATATGGATGAGCGTGATATGGCATTCCTGTATCCTGGCGGTCGTATCGCACGGAACGACGATGGGATAATCCGCCGTCTTCCGAATCGCGCCGCCGTCTTTTCCAAGCAACGCCGCCGTTGCCGCGCCCCTCCTTTTTGCCGCCCGAACCGCACGGAGCACATTCTCGGAATGCCCGCTTGTGCTGATCCCGATCAAAATATCGCCGGCGTTTACATGCCCTTCCGCCTGGCGCGCAAAGACTTCCTCGTAGCCGTAGTCATTTGCGATGGCCGTCATCGTAGCCACATCGGCGTTCAGAACCAGCGCCGGCCAAGCGTCTCGCTCTTTCTGGAAGCGTCCGACGATCTCCCCAGCAAAGTGGAGCGCATCTGTCGCCGAACCACCGTTGCCGCAAAGCACGATCTTTCCACCGTTTTTCAGACGCGCGATGATCTCTTGTGCCAGCTTCTGCACGTCCAAAAGCAATGCGTCATTCTGCGCCATCTCAGATTTGATGCGGATGCTGTCCTGAAGCCTTTGGCGGATGATCTCGGTCATTTTGCCCCCCTCCCGTGATGTGCTCGATGATATGGGTCGTAGATTTCCCACCTACGTAATCCAGCAAAACCAGTCTGCCGCCGCGTTGTTCAACGATATCCCGACCGACTACTTCGTCTGGCTTGTAATCGCCGCCTTTGACCAGGATATCGGGTTGAACCGTTTTGATCAGCTCATACGGCGTCTCTTCATCAAAGATGATCACATAATCCACAAACGGCAGCGCACATAAGAGCTCCGCCCGGTCAGCCTCACAGTTCACCGGGCGGCCTTCCCCCTTGAGCGTCCTGACAGATTGATCGCTGTTCAAGCCGATCACCAGTAGATCGCCCAACGCTGCTGCCTGACGCAGATACCTGATATGCCCGACATGCAGAAGGTCAAAGCATCCGTTGGTAAAAACGATGCATTGATCCGGGTACATGGCCCGAAGCCGCACCGCCCCTTCTACGCTGAGCAGTTTCCCGACAAAATGATGATTCATATCGACGTATGCGCCGCTGACATCCATCAGGTCAATGGCGGATGTACCCACCTTTGATACTTGAAGCCCTGCCGCGCAGTTGGAAATGCTGACGGCTTCCTGCATTGTGAGTTCGTTGGCGAGTGCAGCGCTCAGATAGGCAATCGCGGTGTCTCCTGCGCCCGTAACGTCAAACACCTCCTGTTTCATGGCCGGTGTTTTCCAATACGTCTCATGGGACACCAAAATCATCCCCTGTGCTCCGCAGGTCGTCAGCACATAATCGCAGAGACATTCCTTCTGCAGTTTTTGAGACGCCGCAACGATCTCTGTTTCCGTTTCCACAGGCATTCCCGTCGCGGCATGCAGCTCCGCAAGATTGGGTTTCAATATAAACGCGCCTCGATATTTTTCGATCCGCACATCTTTAACATCCACCAGCACCCGTACTTGATGTCGCTTTGCCATCTGAATGATTGTCTGTGACAGATCATACGTGAGTAACCCCTTCATATAATCGGACAAGACGACCAGATCATAGCTTTGCATGCACGCTTCCAGCTTTGCCAATGCCTGTTGGATCTCCGTCCATGCGATTTCCCGCGTATCTTCTACATCCATGCGTATCAACTGCTGATTGTTATCCGCAAGAAACCGCGTCTTGACCGTTGTTTTTCTTTCAGCTGAAACAGCTAATTCTGTGTGAATGCCATTATCCTCCAGCAACTGCAGCAGCCGTTCTCCTGCCGTATCCTTCCCGACGGCTGTCAGGATCGATACGTCTTGATGTGCAGCCACGAGGTTGACCGCCACATTGCCTGCACCGCCTAAAACCGTTTTTTCTCCCACCTTCCGAAACACAGGCACCGGCGCTTCCGGAGAAATCCGCTTCACCTCTCCAAAGAAGTAGGTATCCAGCATCGCGTCGCCAACGATAAGGATTTTCCTCTTTTTTATGGTATTCAGCAAATTGATATTCATAGGCACACTTTCTTTCACGTACGGTTTTCCAATAGACGGCTGACATGACGCATAACCTCTTCCACGGTTATGGCGTCGATGCATATGGCGCATTGATCAGCGACGATTCTTTTTTTGCATTCTCTGTTCCGATAACCGAATCTATATCCCTTGGTTCTGCACAATGAGCAACCGTTTTCTTCCCACATAACGATATCAGGAAGACGATCTGTATCTTTCAATGCATCTACAGCATAGGGAAAGCAGTGCCCGAGATCATACCGGCCGACGATGCAAACCGTCGGCACGCGTGCCGCTGCGGCTATATGCGCCGTTGCGCTGTCGTTTCCCAGCACCAGAGACGCATGCTGAATCAGCGCAGACCATTGAGAAAACGTCGTCTGCCCAATATGGTTGATCACTCTGTCTGGATCGTGTACTTCAGCACGTATTTTCTCTCCGATTGGCCGCTCTCCCGCATCGCCGCAGAGGTGAACATCCAAATTAAACCGTCCGTTTAATTCGTCAATCACGCGTGCAAAGCTCTCGTGTGGCCATGACTTCACCGGAATTGAAGTTCCCGGGCAAACCACAGCATATCTTCCTTCAACAATCCTGTCCTTGCGAAGAAGCCTCGGCAGCGCAGCGCGATAATCTGAGGCACCCAGGTAATGCAAAAGCACGCGCTGTGCCTGTAAAACCATCGGGTTTCCTTTGGGACGCACCGTCTCAGAGTATGCCATCTTCTGCAACAGCCAAAAAGGAGAAAACCTCGTACGGCTGACCGCCGGAAGAAGACCAATCCGGCGCTCAACCGGCAGCGCCGCCGAAAGCAGCTCGGCCGAAAGAGAAGTCCCCGGAACGATCGTCATGGAACTCCAGTCCCCATATTTCCGAGTAATTTCTTTAAAATACTTAAAATCGCAAATCAAGCGAGTGAAATCCACAGCTTCAATTTGCAAGCCGTCCGGAATCGGAACAACTTCCCGCATAAACCTTGCAACGGAGGGCCTGCAAATCATTCTCAATGTCCATCCCTCTTGCGAAGAAAACAGCCGTACATACGCATCCAAAGACGCAGAAAACATTACCGCGTCCCCCATAATCTGCTGAAAAATAATCAGCGCATTTTTTCCGTGGTTTTCGGCAGCTTTCTTTTTGAAGCGATTAAAACAATTTAAGCCGAGCGCATATGTTGCAATAATAAGATGAGGCAAAAACATACTGTTCCTCTCTGTCTTTTTAAATTTTTTGAATATCTCGCTTCTTATCATCTAAAATCACTTCAGTTCGGGGAATGAATAAGAAACTGTAGAAGCAGCGACAGTCTCTTTGTCTATTTTTTCTCTAATTCTCATATTCATCTTCATTGAAGTTACAGTGCTGATGAAGGCAGTGATCCTTCTGCCTTTCTATTTTATCGAATCTACAGCAATAGTCACCACGTAATACATATTGGCATTCCATTCTCGCCATTTGTTGTGGGCAGCTTTTAAGTATCTGTTCCACATCAAGTGATATTTGGATATTCTTTCCATTGCAATTGTCATCTCGAACAGCTTACAAATATCATTTGTTCAATACCTTCCCCACCAACTGTTATTTCCAGATAGTCTGCTCTTCTTCCCACAGCGATTCTGTGCTCTGTTCAGTTTCACTGTGAACGCCACAATTCTAATGTAGTTATATAGAAACGAAACAAAACGTATCATTATACGTCGCGGTAGCATATGGCATAGCTTATTACAGCATTTTGCATTCTGGTCTTTCGCATCTTCTATCAGGGCTTCCTCTTTCCATGGCGACATTTCTCGATATTTTAAAAATGCCTGTGCATGCGGATGATCGCTGTTTTGTGCCCAGGGCCTTCTGTATACATAGAAATTTCCAGTATAATGGGTTATAATGGGGTGTTTTTTTGCATCCAATAGGTCTTCTTTTGTATATGAATAATGATAGGGTTTTCTCAGCTTCATCAGTTCATCGAAATCATATAGATATACCAATGAATTCACGTTATAATTTTGTGGAAGAATTTTTATCTTTCCACAGAACAAAGCGTTTATAGCTGTCTGTTCATTAAAAATAAAAAAACCGTTATTTTTAATTATCATGTCAATGAATCTCTGACAAATTCTATCTTCTCGCCACTTCTCTACATTGATTAAAAGTACCCCAGAATTAACATAAGTCCCCTCTTTCCCTAATCCGACTAAATTTCTGTAATTTGAGCTTAAGCAATCATCCACACCAGCAAGATAGTATCCGGTTAAATCTTGATTCCAGAGTTTGTTCAACGGCTGCTCTATCAACGTATCAGAATCAAGATAGAGAACCCGATCTACATCGGGCGGAAGATACTCCGTTAAAAACAGACGATTATACCCTAACCCATGCCATTCTTTCTTTGACGATTTAAGATCGATATTCAATTTCTCCGACCAGTCTGGCATTTTCATGAATTCCAGTTCCCGTCCATATTGTTCTGCAATGTTCCGCAACCGTCTCTTATTCTCCTGCGTTATTCCACTCTCAATATAAAGCACATGAATGTAATCCATCCCCTTGTTGTTCTCAAATAAAGATAGCATTGATACACCTGTAACACTGGCAAACGAATCACTACTATGATAAATCACATACATTTCTCATTTCTCCTTGTTAAACGCTTTATATATCTCCTTGGTCTAAATGGTATATCCATGATCCATAAAAAGTCAGAAAGATACTTATATGCTAGAGAGATGCAAATTCCTCCAATCAGCATAGAAAGGAACCATATTATCATGGATCTGTTTCCAATCATTAGCACCCCCCCTGGATAAAATTTAGCACAACCGGATGCAAAATATAAATATACAAAGTGCATTTGCCTATACTCTCAAGAGCAGTACTTTTTTCAAATGAAATAAACATCTTAAATAAAAATGTGAAAAACGAGACTCCACAAAGATTTACCATAATAGTTAGCAAAATATTTTCTTGATAAATGTAATGCAGGATAAAGGTAGCCAGAAACCCTACAAAAACTATGCAAAGAGATGATTTAGAGAATATCTTATGAAACTTGTAAAACACTACTCCTAAATAATAAAACATAGGATAATATAGTACTCTGTCAACCAACTTTATATTGGTAGTAATGAATATTCTTGATATAATCATGGCGGTTACAATGGATAGCACAAGAATCATGTTGCCTTTTGTTTTATAATCAAGCATTGCTATCAAAATAGAAACAAAGAACAGTATGTAGATGAACCATAGAAATACTATCGGTTGAATGAACATCATAACTTAGTCACGAATATTAACTCTTACTGTCACATAGTCTGCAAAAAGTGTTTTTCCAAGCCACACCAGGGGAGCAAAAATCATATATGGAACAAATAAGTCTAAAAATTTTTTTAATATAAATTCTTTTAACTGACATTTGCTAGCCATATCCTTTCTATCCTTCAAGGCATATAAATACCCTGCAGCAGTAAAAAACAAAGGCATGTGAAAAGAATATATAAATGAATTTATAAAATTCAAAAAATAATTATTTACTTGAAGCCCTAACAATGTACGCTCTATCGTATGTCCAAGCATCACGCATAGAATTGCAAACCCCTTTAGTCTGTCAAGCCAAACTATTCGGCCTTCCACTTTAATTTCTCCTCACGATATTTACTAAATGAGGTTAAAAGAATTGCCGAAGGAAATGAATTCTGTTTGAAATGAAAATCAATATAGCAGAGGTCAGCGCCGTGAGAAATATTATCATGGTCAATCCTATGTATGGATTCCCCGTCAAAAGGTATCCAAAAAAGCTGTTGGGAAAGATTGTAGGTATTGATGTAAGATACAATCTTTGACATAGAAAAATATTTGTGCTCAGCCTGCGAAAATACACTGTCAATTTGTTAGAACACATTTCTATTCCCAAGCTCCATAACAAAAAAAAGTAGCTAAACGGAAGAAGCAAGAAAAGAGTATTTACATTTTCTGCATTGAATTCAAATTTAATAACAAAAGCCTCAGCAACAAATGCAATGCCTAAAAAAACTAGCAGGCAAAGGTTTTTTACTTTAAACTTAATTTCAGAAGCGCGCTCTACTTTTGCTGCTAACATTCCCATTGCCACAAACGGGAATCCGTTAAATATGCCGTTTCTTGTACTTGAAAATATGAGGTTATAAGAACCTAAAATTTTATACAGAATTGTTCCTTCATGAATTAAAAAGCTGTAGCTTGCTCCTATGCATCCAATTGAATAGAAAATTACGGCAATTACCATTGTTGTTTTTATTCCAAATTTTTTATTTAATACAAATGTAATGAGCACGCCAATTACGGTGGCTGGTAAGAACCAAATCGTTTTATATGTAGAATACGTGACGGCAGTTATGATATAGTATATTACCTCGTTTAAAGAGACCCCGAATTTAAACCATGTTACTAATTTGAAAAGAATATATATCACAGACCACCAAGCATACATCTTTAGCAGCTTTATGCAATAAGAGCATATTTTTACGTCATCATATTTGCCGTCCATCTTTCTAAATAATAAAAATCCGCTGCAAACAAAAAAGAATGGAACAGCAATGACATATAATGAAGAAGACAGATCAAGAAGTGGGTGTATTCTTCCTACTGCATTTTCAGATATATAGTGAGCGCCTACAACTAATAGCGATAATATAAGCTTTATACAATCCAGAAATCCATATTGTCCATGAAATTTGTCGTTCTGCAATTTCCACACCCTCATTCTGTCTTCCTAAATTATTCGGCTCTTTTCTTTTGCTTTAATCCGGAGATTATCAACGGCAGTCCAAAGCCTGTTAGAACGTATAAAGAAAACCAAGCAATTTTAGCTGAACCATTATAATAAACAATCCCTTTAATTGACGCTTTATAAATGTTATGTTGTATTATTGTTGTAATCAAAGCACCCCAATAGTGCCATTCTAATATTACAAGGCTGTTGTTTCCTAAGTGCTTCAACGCTCCACTCAGTCGAGTTCTTCGATTCCAAAGCTTCTTTGAAGTAAATATAATAACATTTATACCAAATAACGCGCAAACAGTAAATATGACCGGATTGGAAAAACGCATTTGTATCATATTTATATCTATAAATCCTGAAAGAACAAGCTCTGCGATAAAGCAGGCAATGACTGTAGGATAGTTATGACAATACACTGAAATTTTTTCTTCATATTCTTTATATGCGTGCCCCAGGCCAAAAATCCACGCACCAGTTCCAACAAGAATCATTGCACGCCATAACCCGGATGTTCTGCCGATGTAAATCAAAATAAATGATGCTATATATCCAAGAAGCAGAATCATAAGGGTCATCAATTCCGTCTTCTTAAACCTTCTCACAAATAATCGAATAAGATAATAAATAATGGTTACAGTCATGAGAATAGGCAAAAACCACAGTGGTGCAACAATATCTTCCATTTTAATGCATAGAAATATCTTAAAAATGTATTTTAAAGTATCCTTGACATTGGTGAATAAACCGTCTATGCTGTATACGCCTATTTCACATAGCCAATTGTGAAATGGCAAAGCGATAATATTACAAATAACAAATGGTAAATATAATCTTTTGATTTTTCTGACTACAAATTTCGGCAGCTCGTCAATTCCATGATCATTAAATAAATATCCTGATATGAAAAAAAACAGCGGCATATGAAAGAGATATATAAAGGTTTTTATCTCTTTGATGTAAATAAAATGACCCATTAAAACAAAGATTATTCCGAGCCCTTTTGCAATGGATACAACCGGATTATATTTGTTCATTATGTATCCTTTCATTTGCCTTTTCAAATTGATTCAGCATAGATTTTATCTCTGTTAAAACACCATCATCAATGATAACTCCATATTTTAAAAAGTCCTCATGAGCCTTCCTGTTTATATCGCCAGGTACTGTAACCGGCTTTTGCTCTATACCTCGAGAGCTTCTTATTTTGTGTAGATATAAGTCAATCCTGCTGAAAAAATCCTCGCCATATATTATCTCAGGGTTTAGCACAACGAAAGCGTGTCCGACATTCATACAGCCGTTTTCGACAGGATAAAACCTTCCTACCTCGTCTGAATATGCAGCGCCGCTTAATACTCCCGCAATAATATCTATTGCCATAGACAATCCATATCCCTTTGCTCCGGCCATTGGAAGAAGAAATCCTTTAACGGCTTCAATGGGGTCATTCGTTGCCATTCCGTCCATATCCGCAGCCCATCCCGTAGGTATCTTCCTTTCACCCTTTCGGATAGCCTCGTTTATTTTGCTTTTGGCAACAACGCTTGTGGCCATATCGAAAATAAATGGTGCCTCTTTATTTCCGGGGATTCCGATAGCGATTGGATTTGTTCCGAGTAATTTATCCATACCGTTCAATGGAGCCATTTGAGCCGGCGCATTACACATTGCGGTTCCAATCAATCTATTTTTGACAGCCATTTTAACATAATAACTTGCTGCACCAAATGTATTTGCATGATTGCATAAGACTATGGCTATACCGGCGCTTTTTGCCTTTTCAATTGTAATCTCCATAGCTCGATACGCGGATAATATGCCCATCATATTATTTGCGTTTAAGACAGCATATGCCGCTCCCTCGCGCTCCATCGTTAAAGACGCATTTAAAGAATAACTAAAAATCAATTTTTTAACATGTGCCGGGACCATTGAGATGCCGTGAGAGCCGATACCGTCGAGTTCGGTGTCTATCAATATATCCGTTACAATAGCTGCATCGCCTTCTTTTAATCCGGCAGATAAAAACAGTCTAAATACATAATCCCTTAATTCAGAAGCTTCTAATATGGCCATACGCTTTTCCTCAGCTGCGCTGCCAATACTCTTGCAATGTATTGATAAGGATTATGTGTAATATTAACTATTATCCAGTTCCTATTGCCCCCCCCCCAGACTAATTTCTGGGTACCATTCAGCAAGATTTTTCATTATTTTTTCCTTTATCCTTTCCTTATTTTTACTTGATTCAAAGCTGTTGTGAGGAATAATTCTAACTCGTTCCGATTCCCACGCCCAATAGTCCTTGTCAAGCGGTTCTTCCTCAAAAACATCAAGAATAACGGCACGAAGCTTTCCGCCTTCGATTGCACAACGCAACGATGCTTCATCAATCAAAGCTCCTCTTGCAATATTTATTAAAACTGCCCCATCCTTCATTTTATTTAATGTCTTCAAATCAAACATATGATATGTTTTTTCGGTTAAAGGAAGCGTAATTATTATTATATCGCTTATCTGAACAGCATCATGCATATTACTGATATCAATTATTTTTGTAAAATATGGTCTATTGTCTTGATACAAGTCAATTCCTATAACTTTATCTACAAATGCAGAGAACCTTTTCGCTATTTCTGTTCCAACACTACCGGTTCCAAAAATACACACCGTCTTATCAGATAGCTCATCCAGATCACGCCGTTTGCACCATTTGTGCATCTTCTGATTTTCATAAAAGAATTCTGAATGCTTGTATTCATCTAGCACTGCCATTACTGTAAATTCGGCAATAGGAATGCTATAAATTCCTCTTGCATTTCGTACGCAAATATTATGCTTATCAGCGTAGTCCATCGGTATTCTGTCAAGACCCGCGCTCAGCAGTTGCACTGCTTTAAGATTTATAAAATCGCTAATATTATGTTTTGTGAACAGCCAATTGCAAATCACTACATTATAAAGCTCAGGTGATGGAATTATTGCTTCATCTTCACGTTCAAGAACAGTAATCGAATATCCCATGCTCTGTATTTTTTTCAAATCTTCCTCCGTAAAATCGGTTCTTCCCGCAATAAGAAGCTTAAGCATCTTAATCACCTAAATAATTTTTAATTTGCTCGTCCATGATCACCCGAGTATTTTGCCCCTCGTACCACGCCTTGCTCCACTCGACTACTTTTTCGATGGCTGTTTCAAGATCCCAGCGAGGTCTCCAACCGAATGTATTTTTCAGCTTCGAGCAGTCAAGCTTTAGAAAATTCGCCTCATGCGGCCCGCCGTCGTATTGATTTACCCATTTGAGCCCGTCTCCCCAGTGTTTCACAAACAAATCCACCAAAGCGCCGGTCTGAAAACAATCCCTATCATCCGGACCCACGTTGTAATAACCGGCAAAACGCTTGTCCTCATACTGCTTCGCCACAATCATCAGGTATGCGTATATCGGCTCAAGAACGTGCTGATAGGGACGCGTCGAATAAGGATTGCGAACGATTATATCTTCATGATTTATAACCGCGCGAACGCAGTCGGGAATTATTCGGTCATGTGCAAAATCTCCGCCGCCTATAACATTTCCAGCACGAGCAGTCGAGACCGCAATATCTCTATTTGCAAAAAAACTGTTAATATAGCTATGCGTTACAAGCTCAGAGCAGGATTTCGAATTGGAATAAGGATCAAATCCATCCAAAGGCTCATTTTCGCGATAGCCCCATTCCCATTCTTTGTTTTCATAAACCTTGTCTGTGGTTACATTAAGAAGGGAGTGAACCGACGGCGTGTGACGGACAGCTTCGCAGACATTTACAGTCCCCATAACATTTGTACTATATGTATCAACTGGATCCTTATAGCTGTCACGCACAATTGGCTGTGCTGCCATGTGAATAATGATTTCAGGCTGATATATGGTGAACACTTCAAGAAGGTGTTTCAAATCCCTGACATCGCCCTTGATGTGAGTAATCTGATCTTTCACACCGCAGAGGTCAAACAACCGAGGCTCTGTTTTTGAACAGCTTGAGTATCCTATGACTTCTGCCCCAGCATTTACAAGCATCACCGACATCCAAGATCCCTTAAAACCTGTATGTCCTGTGAGAAGAACCTTTTTCCCCTTATAAAATCTCAAATCGAACTTCATGAATCCTCCCACTTTTTCCAAGGAGCTTTCCCTGTTTCCAGCAACTTTTCTAATATATCCATTTCCCGCTTTGTATCCATACATTGCCAAAATCCCCTATGCATATAGGACATCAGTTGCCCATCAGCAGCCAGTCTTTCAAGAGGTTCCCTTTCAAAAATCGTCTTGTCGTCTTCGATATAGTCAAAAACCTCCGAATTCAAAACCATATATCCAGCATTGATAGGAGCTCCGTCATTTTTGCCCTTTTCTCGGAAAGATTTAACAGCATTTTTTCCATCAATATCAAGTACGCCTTTTTGCTGTTCCAACATAACTGCTGTCAGCGTTGCTATCCTCCCATGCCTCTTATGAAACTCATAAAGTCTGTCGATCTCGACATCACATACGCCATCGCCATATGTCATAAAAAACGATTCATTTCCCACATAGGGTCGTATACGCTTGATGCGACCGCCTGTCATAGTATTTAGACCTGTATCCACTACTGTAATTTTCCACGGCTCCACATGCTGCTTGTGTACGATAAAATCGTTGTTCCCCTTTGTGTAATCAAATGTCACATCGCTGTTGATCAAGAAATAATCAGCAAACCATTCTTTTATTATATGTTGTTTATATCCTGCACATATGATAAACTCATTGAATCCATAAAATGAGTATTCCTTCATGATATGCCAAAGAATTGGTTTCCCGCCAATTTCAACCATTGGTTTCGGCTTCAAACGGGATTCTTCGGATATGCGGGTTCCAAACCCCCCCGCTAACAGAACGACTTTCATGTGCAATTCTCCTTATCACATCTTCTATCAGATTCAAAACTTTAAGGAATTAAGTACCTGATTCAAATTCTCCTCCGTATAACGATGTCTAAGGTCTCTTGGTATATGTTGCATTATATAGTTTATTTTTGGATAAGAAAATCCCATCTTTATTCTGAGAACCATGGCATATTTATATGCTGTGCGATACACCGCAGGGAGTGCGCAACAAACGGAATAACCCCACTGCCCTACAGGCATTAAAGGTTCAATTTGTTCGCACACCTCCAACAATTCATCATAATTGTATCTTTTTTTGTAATTCTGATTCAAGAACGGTAAGATCAGTTCTGTTTGCAGATTACCGGCTCCTTGCCCCATGCCTATCGCTGTAGAATCAATAATCACTTTCCTTTCCCCGGCTATCTGCAAAAAGTATTGCACATTAGAAAAGGCAAGGTTTAAATTGTTGTGTGAATGAAATCCGATATAGATATTTGGTTCAAGCCTTTTTTCATAAAGTCTAAAAAGCCGTTCAACATCTTTTGCCTGCATGTACCCAAAGCTATCTACAAAGTATATCGCGTATGCTTGCATTTCATTTGCCCGTTCAATCAACATCTCTAATTCATCATCGGAATACCTCATTGTCAGCATCGGCTGAATAAAAACTTTGTATCCTTTTTTTGCAAGCATTTCACAATAATCCATAGATTTTTTCAGTTCCGAATACCGAAGAATTACTCGCGTTCCTTCCACCAACGATGGAATCCATTCCGGAATTTGATCCTCATCGATATCTGGCCCCGTAAAGAGCGCAATATACATCTGTTCTGGATTACGATCCCTTGGAATAAATTTTGATATCTCTTCAATTGTAAAGTAATTCGCAAAAGGATGGCCGGTAAAACTGCTCTTTTCTATGTAGCCTAATTCGACTATATCTATGTTACTTTTAACAAGGTGATCAATTGATTTGCATATAATTTCATCTGTGAACTGCACTTTTCTATTTTTGATTTTATAAGCAGCCTCAAGTCCTTGTCCACCATCACGCAAAGTGCAATCCAATAGCTGTATATTATTTGAGTTTACCATACATCCTCCGATCTCGTGTAATCAGCACATGCAGCACTTCGAACATTCTAATTCCTCATTTTTATTTCCGCATTCCAAATTCTGCTAACGTCTTGTAATCTACTGTCAAATCAATTGGCTCGACAATATCATGCTGATACTATTCTCGATTTAATTGATAAAAGCAAAGGAACGTGGTATAATAGGGTCAAGGTGATGAAAAGTGAAGCGGACAATCATCGCACAAGAAGAATACGAGAAAGTCAAAGCGCTCGCAAAGCGGAAAAAAATAAGCGAGTGAATCAGCGTTTGCAGGTTATCCTGTTGAGCTACGAAGGCATGAGCGATAAGGAAATCGCAGAGAAGCTGGATTATCATCCTCTGAGGGT
>CANQKY010000034.1 GCA_947624575.1 uncultured Clostridia bacterium | reverse complement strand
AACACAATCGCTTCACTCGCTAAAGCTCGTCTAGCTCTGTGTTTTTCCCCCGATTCCCCCTTTTCGTCGAAAACCGGTTTGGCTTGTGCCAATACTGACACCGCCTGCACCGGTTTTCTCTAGAGGTGTCACTGCGGCGGCACATGTCCGCCTCCGTGACGGATTCAAAATATTTTCGTTACTGATTGCTTTTTCGACAGACTGAAAAGAGGGCATACGCCCTCTTTTTATATTCAAAGCGTGTTTCGAGCCTGTGAGCGAAAGTCATTTGGATAGAATCATCTGCAAAAGCATATCCGCGGCTTTAGAATGCAGATCAGCTCCCTGCACAACATATATTTGTCGAGATGGTAACGGATCGGAGACCTTGACCTCATATACCTCACCGTTCGCGATAGCGTTTTTGGCAAAATCGGATACAACACAACCGATTCCCATATTTCGTGCTGCGAAACTGACGATCTGCGGACTGGTCGCCAGCTCAAATTTCGGTGTTGCTGTAAATCCGCGCTTACGAAATTCGTGATTTAAAAACTGTCTTGTACTTGTATTGTTTTCCAATAAAATCAGATGATCTTTCAGGTCAAAAACTTGATCTGCTTTGATCGTCTGCATTTTTTCTCCGCAAATAAAAATGTCCCGAATTTGCCGAACAGGAAATAGATCGAGTTCTGGGCTGGACAGCGGTCCGCTTACAGCGGCAAAGTCGATTTTACCCTGCTTTAGAAGCTGTAACGTTTGCGGAGTGGAATGATTGGTAATTGCGATATTGATATTCGGGTATTTTTTGTGAAACTCTTCAAGATACGGGAGCAGGCAAAATTCCAATGTCATATCGCTTGCCCCAATACGAATTTCACCGATGTCAAGGCGTAACATGGCTGTGAGGCGACGCTCTCCTTCGGAAAATGCAGCGATTCCGGCTGAAGCGTATTGGTATAAAATCCGACCTTCGGCTGTCAGTCTTACCCCCTTTGGTGTACGGAGGAAAAGCGTACAGCCGACCGTTTCCTCAAGCCGTAAAATGCTTTGGCTTACGGCCGGCTGCGAGATGAATAGTTTTTCTGAAGCAAGTGTGATGCTTTCATGTTCAGCCACACAGCAAAATATTTTATACCAATCATAGTTGATATTCATGCAGATACCTCATAAGTCACAATTATATCATATTGATTATAACATAACTACAACTTATTATCAATTCCAGATTATCGGAAAATCGTCTGATTTCGTTTTGGACCAACCGAAATAATGGATACAGGTACGCCGATTTGATTTTCGATAAAACTGATATAGTTCTTTGCCGCCTCTGGAAGCTCGTTATATTGAGAGCATTCTGAAATATCGCAGTTCCAACCTTTCAGATATTGATAGACGGGTTGGGATTCACTGAGCAGATGCGTCTGCGGGAAATTTTTTGTAATCTCTCCGTTTGTTTTATAACTTACACAAACAGGAATATTGTCCAGATATCCGAGGACATCAAGATTTGTGAATGCTAATTCCGTTGCTCCTTGAAGCATACAGCCATATCTGGCTGCGACACAATCAAACCACGCTATTCTGCGTGGACGACCGGTATTGGCGCCAAACTCCCCCTGATCGCCGCCTTTTCTACGAAGTTCATCGGCGGTACTGCCGGATAATTCGCCCACCAACGCGCCTTCTCCCACACTCGTATGATAAGCTTTTACAACAGATATGATGGATTTGATCTTATAGGGAGGAATCCCCGCGCTTACACTCCCAAAACCTGCAAGCGGTGAGGAAGATGTGACATAAGGGTAAATTCCGTTTTCAATATCCCTAAGAGCTCCGAGCTGACCTTCCAACAAAATATCCTTTCCTTCTTTTATCGCCTCGTTCATATAGTATGGGCAGTCACACAAATACGGGGCAAGACGGGCCTTTAAATCAGTTAAGTAATCCATCACTTCTTGGTAGGAAACGGCATTTTCAATGTGATAAAAGGCTTTGAAATAAACATTTTTATCTTCGCAAAAACGTGCAGCGATATTGCTGAGATTTTCCGAATACAATGCGGATATCTGAATGCTTCTTCTTGCGAATTTGTCGGAGTAAAACGGCCATATGCCGGAAAGCGTTGAACCAAATCTGTTTTTTCCGAGGCGTTCTTCTTCTAATCTGTCTTGTAGTTTGTGAATAGGCAAAAGCAGCTGTGCCCGAGACGAGATAAGAATTTTGGGTGTTGGAACCCCTCTCTCTTTCAGCAATTCAAGCTCGGAGAAAAAAATATCAGCGTCAAATGCCACACCGCTTGCGATCACATTCTCGACATGGTGGTGAAACACTCCTGAAGGAAGGAGGCGCAAAACAAATTTCCCAAAATCATTGATGATGGTATGTCCGGCATTTGCTCCACCCTGAAACCGTACTACAATGTCCGCTTTCTCTGCGAGAAGATCCGTTGTTTTACCTTTTCCTTCGTCTCCAAATCCGCTTCCTGTAATTGCTGTGACCATATACATTCCTCCAATCAATATGCAGGGTACGGTTTTACTATAAAGGCATGGTCAAAGGAATGCAAATATCAGGATATTATTCACTGGATAAGCAGCAGTTATCTCTTTTTTCTCCACACATAAGTCAGTGCGATTGCCATAAGATCATATGAAGTCATATACGAGGCGGAAAAAGTAAAATCGGCAAGGCAGATGCCTTGCCGATTTTGGTGGAGACGATAAAAAAGAAAAGTCGTCGCGAACGATACAAAGTCCGCGACGACGTGGTGGAGACGGTGGGATTCGAACCCATGACCTCTCGGATGCGAACCGAACGCTCTCCCAACTGAGCTACGCCCCCACAACGTCACTTATTATACGATGAAATTGCGGATTTGTCAACCTCCAATTTGCATAGATCATGAAAAAAGTGCCATACTACCCTTGAGGTGATAGTATGCCGAGTTTTACACAGGGGGAGCTGGCGTCGATCGACGCGCGGATCGAAAACGAATTGGTCATGGTAAAAAAATGCAAGGAGTATGCCAAGCTCTGCACCGACCCGCAGCTGCGGTTGCAGTGTGAGCAGATCGCCGCCCGTCATCAGGAGCATCTGCGGCAGCTTCTTGGACAGCTGCAATAAGGAGGGAATGCGGCATGGAGCTTTCAGTAAAGGCGGAAAAGCCGGACGATCATGATCGCATGGCGGACTGCCGATACGGTCAGTACGAGCTGGCGAACGGCTATCATCATGCCCTGCAGGGCTGTGAGCGGATACCGCTGCGGAATCTCTATCTGGATCTGCTGGACGAGGAGCATCGGATCGCGGGACAAATCGCGGAGGAGATGAAAAAGCGGGGCTGGATCAAGCACTCGTTTGCCACACAGGAGGAGATCGCCGCCCTGCGGGATCGCTACCTGTCCGCCGGAATATAAGCGGGATATAATAAGAGTATTATCTGTTTAGCCGGTTGCAAATACTGTAAAAATATAAAGTTCATAATCCGTCACGAAGGCGGACATGTGCCGCCGCAGTGACACCTTGAGAGAAAACCGGTGCAGGCGGTGTCAGAATTGGCGCAAGCCAAACCGGTTTTCGACGAAAAGGGGGAATCGGGGGAAAAACGCAGAGCAAGGCGAGTGAAACGAGCCGCAGCGATTGTGTTTGTCCTTCGAAGCGTGGCAAATATTTCGCCACGCTAACAGAGGGGTACTTCCCCTCTGTTTTTGTTTTGCTTGTCAATCGGCGGCGTTTGTGTTATACTAAATATAACTGTGGAGCTTCTCCCGCGACAAAAGGAGACAGAATATGAAAGTCACATTGATCGCACATACTCCCGACCCCGAGCAAACGGTGGCGTGCGCCGCCAAGCTCTGTTACAGCAACAGTACAATAGACGATCTGCAAGAGGGACTGACCCCCGAAAAATCGGCGGCGTTTCTGGAGATGCTGGCGGGTCTGGGTCATGCCAGCCCGATTGAGCACGCCAGCTTCACCTTCGGGATCGAGGGCGTGTCCCGTTCGCTGCTGGCGGAGATCACCCGACACCGTATCGCGTCCTTCAGCGTGCAGAGCCAGCGGTATGTGAAGGAGAATCAGTTTGCCTTTGTTACACCGCCTGAGATCGCCGCTTGCCCCGAAGCCTTGGAGATTTTTGAGGACGCCATGCGGCAGGATACTCGGCAGTATAACAAGCTGGCGGACATTTTGTTTGACCGCCATTTCAAAGAGATGATCGAAAGCGGCATGGACGACAAAACCGCTCGCCGCAATGCCGAGAAACGGGCGATCGAGGACGCGCGGTTTGTGCTTCCGAACGCCTGCGTGACCAAAATGCTGGTGACGATGAACGCCCGCAGCCTTTATAACTTTTTCCGCCTGCGCTGCTGTAACCGCGCACAGTGGGAGATTCGCACTTTGGCGCGGGAGATGCTTCGGCTGGTGAGCGGTGTTGCGCCGACTTTGTTTGAAACGGCAGGACCGCCCTGCTATGCGGGTGACTGTCCGGAGGGAAAAATGAGCTGCGGTAAAATGTCCGAAATGCGGGAGATTTACCGCCAACTTCATAAGGAGGCATCTCATGGGTAAGCTGATCGTACTCGATGGTCTGGACGGCTGCGGAAAAACGACCCAGTTCAATCTGTTGCTTGAACGGTTAAAGGAGCGGGGCGTGCCGGTGCGCGCGATCTCTTTCCCCGATTATAACGAGCCGTCCTCGACTTTGGTGCAGATGTATCTGCGGGGTGAATTTGGCGGCTCGCCCGATGCGGTGTCCGCCTATGCCGCGTCCTCCTTCTATGCGGTGGACCGGTATGCAAGCTACCGCCGCTTCTGGGAGAAGGATTATCAGGGAGATAAGGTGATCCTCGCGGCACGGTATGTGTCCTCCAATGCGATCCACCAGATGTGCAAGCTCTCCCGTCTCAAGTGGGACGACTTTCTTCGCTGGCTCTCCGATTATGAATATGAAAAGCTCGGTCTGCCCCGACCCGATCGGGTGATTTTTCTGGATATGCTGCCGTCTATCTCCCAAGAGCTGCTCAGCGGCAGGTATGGGGGCGACGAGAGCCAAAAGGACATTCACGAGGCGGACGCCGTTTATCTGTCACTCTGTCGGGAGGCGGCGCTCTACGCGGCAAAGGCGGAAGGCTGGCGGGTGGTTCCCTGCAGCCGGCGATCGGTGCTGCGTACCCGTGAGGAAATCGCGGCGGACATCGATGCGGCGATTGACGGAATACTGTAAGGAAGTGCAGCGTTAGATGGAATTATCCTTTGCGCCGATCCGGCTGGAGGACAAAAAATGGATCGAGCCTTTGGTGCGGCGCGGAAAAGAACGGGGCTGTGAATACAGCTTTGCAAGCAACTATGTCTGGAGCCGGTATTACGCTTTTGAGGTGGCGGAAGCGGGCGGTTATTTTCTGCTTTCCTCCAATCGGGATATCCGCGCTTATCTCTGCCCGACCGGCGGCGAGGATATCCGCCTGCCGATCGAGGCGATCCTCCGTGATTGCGAAAAACGGCAGACGCCGTTTTATATGTACAGCATCAGCGCCGAGAAAAAGGCGGAGATCGAAGCGGCGTTCCCGGGCAAGTTTACCTTCGAGCCGAGACGGGACACCTTCGAGTATATTTATGAGCGGGAGTCCCTTGCCACCCTTGCGGGGAAAAAGCTCCACGCGAAGCGGAACCATATCCACGCTTTTGAGCTAAGCGGCGGCAGGTATCTGCCGCTGACGCCCGACCGGATCCCCGACTGTATCGAGATGAATCGGCTCTGGTGTGCCGATCAAGAGTGTGACTGGAATCCCGATAAAGAGGAGGAGTCCTGCATCACCATCAGTCTGCTTCGCAATTATGAGGTGCTGGGCTTGACCGGCGGTCTGCTGGAGTTAGACGGCAAGGTGGTTGCCTTTACACTCGGCGAACAGCTTTCGGAGGACACCTTTGTGGTACATGCCGAAAAGGCATTTGCCCATGTGCGGGGCGCCTATCCCTATATCAATCGGGAGTTTGTCCGCGCCGCCGTAAGCTGCCGGTATGTCAATCGAGAGGAGGACGCGGGGGACGAGGGACTGCGTCAGGCAAAGCTTTCCTATCAGCCTGCTTTTCTGCTCGAAAAATATGACGCCGTTCTCAAGGGTCAGGAGCATCTGCTGTGATCTGCAAAAAAGGAGAGCCGAAGGACAGGGACGCGCTGATCTCCCTGTGGCGGCGGGTGTTTGGTGATGGGGAGGATACGATTACCGGTTTTCTCACCGATTCGGGCGCGCATACCCTTTGCGGCTATGAGGGGGAAACCCTTGCGGCAATGCTCCATTTACTGCCGGTCACGGTGACGGGAAGTCTTAAACGGCGCGGCTATTATCTTTACGCCGCGGCGACCGAGCCTGCCTTCCGAAAAGGGGGCAGAATGACAAGCCTTCTTTCCTTTGCGGCGGAATATACCCGCAAAACGGGACGGGACAGCATCTTTTTGCTCCCTGCCGATGAAGGGCTGCGAGACTATTACGCGGCGCGCGGCTATCTGACGGTATCAGGCGTGGAGGAATGTTTCTTTCCCGCCGCTTCCCAAATACCACCTCTGCCGCAGTGTGAGGAAGCGGAATTTTTGCGTTTGCGTCAGCATTACCTCGCCGGTTTTCCGGCGGCGTTTTGTCCCGAACAGCCGTTTGATGCGTTTTTCTGCCGCCATATCCGCCATGAGGGTGGGGAGATTTTCCTGCTGCCCCAAAATTCGACGGACGGCGCTTTACAAAGCTATGCGATTTGTTATACAATGGACAGAGAGGTTTTTGTGGAGGAAACCAGCCTGCCGCCTGCGGCTTATGCCGCCGGCGCCGCACTGATTTCGGGCAGCCTTGGCGGACTGCCGGTGCGGATCCGCAAAGCGGGAACGCGCCCGTTCGGTATGGCGCTTTCCTGTGACGGACGGCAGATGCCGCCTGTCTATATGAACGGATTGATGGAGTGAAAGGAGCGTTTTTATGATCGCAATGTTTCTGGTCGAGGGATTTGAGGAGGTTGAAGCTCTCACACCGCTCGATTATCTTCGCCGCGCGGGGGAGGAAGTCTTGACCTTCGGAATCGGTGGAAAGCGGATCACCGGCTCCCACGGTATCACGGTGGAGGCAGACCGCACCGAGGATCAGCTCAATCTCTCCGAGCTTTCGATGGTGATCCTGCCGGGCGGTCTCGGCACACACCGTCTGGCGGAGTCGGATACCGTTTCGGCGGCACTTTCCTATCTGGCGGAGCATGATCTGCCCCTTGCCGCGATTTGCGCCGCACCGTCGGTGCCGGGGGAGCGGGGTATGCTGCGCGGGCATCGCGCCACCTGCTTTCCGGGCTATGAAAAGACCCTCATCGGCGCCGAGGTGGTAGATGAGCCTGCGGTGCGGGACGGCAATATCGTCACGGCACGCGGCGCGGGCGCGGCACAGCAGTTTGCCCTTGCAATCGTTGCACTGCTTCAGGGACAGGAGGCCGCCGATAAGCTGGCTGTACAGGTAAGATGGCGGACTTAACAAAGGACGCGGTCAGGTGGTGGCTGCGCCGTATATTGGGTGCGCTCCCCGAAGCGGAGAAAAAAGACATGGACGATGCACTGTTCAGTCTGGTGATCGCCCAGCCGGAATACCGGCAGGCGGATACCCTGCTTTGCTACTGTTCCACCCCAATAGAGCCGGATACTCGCCGCCTGATCCGCCACG
The DNA here is from genome assembly GCA_947624575.1 of uncultured Clostridia bacterium. Lineage (GTDB taxonomy): Bacteria > Bacillota > Clostridia > Oscillospirales > Ruminococcaceae > CANQKG01. The sequence continues at coordinate 14,454 of CANQKY010000034.1, read as the reverse complement.
CACTGAATGGGGGTAAGCGGGTGGCACTGCCACGCTGTACCGAGCAAAAGGGAGAGATGATGTTTTATCGGATCACCTCTCTTGACGACCTACAAACGGGACGATATTCCCTCTTAGAGCCGGACCCCGCTCGCTGTGAACCTCTTTCGAAGATACCGGATCATTCCCTTTGCATCGTACCCGGGCTGGGCTTTGACCATGCCGGATACCGGATCGGGCAGGGCGGCGGATATTATGACCGGTTTCTTTTGGGATATACCGGCGTGTCGGCGGGGCTGTGCTATGAGGCTTGTCTGCTGCCGTTGCTGCCGCATGAGCCGCATGACTGTCGGGTAGACATTCTGCTGACAGAAAAGCGGCGCTTTTCAGCACCGCTTTCCATTTGATCGGCTAAGCTATGTTTCAGATAACTCAGCAGCCGCAACCGCAGCTATTGCCGTTATTGTTACAGGAATTGCCGCAACCGCAGCACACGATCCATAACAGGATCAGAATGATGATCCACGAGCAACCGTTGTTACACATACAGCTTTCACCTCACTTCACCGTTTGTTTATTTTATGCCGCGCGCATTTTATTTGCTACCCTATGAACACCGAAAGAGGAGGACGACCCATGCAGGAAGAAAAGAAGAATAACAGCACGGCGGATATCCCGATCGAGCCGGAGCAGACCTTTTTGTTTGAGCCTTCCGGCGGCGAAATGGAGAGCTCAGAGCCGTATGCCGATCTGACGGAGAGTGCCGCGCTGTCTGCGGAGGAAGGGCAGGAGCCCTATACACCGAAAAAGAAAAAGCACAGATTCGGCGGCGTGATCTATGTTGTGAGCATTGTGTTGTTCTCCGTTTTGCTGGGCGTCGGGATCATCATGGTGGGGAACGATGTGTTCGGTATGTTCAAGGAAGATAAGAATGTGCAGGTGAATATTCCAGAGGGCGCTTCCACAGCCGATATCGCCAATATTCTGAAAGGCGGCGGGATCATTGAGCACCCCTGGCTCTTTCAGGTCACCTCCCGTCTCGGTCATCACGACGGGACCTATCAGTGGGGACTGTTTGAGTTAAGCCCCAGAATGCCCTACAGTGAGATCATCTATGCGCTGCAGCAGATCGCGCCCGATATTGAAACGGTCACGATGAATATCAGCGGCTCGATGTCGGTGGTGGAGATCGCCAATATGCTCGAAAGCAATAAAATTTGCACTTCCGAGGAATTTCTCGGTTCGCTGCAAAGCGAAAGCCACGGCTTCGATTTCGAGAGGGAAATGCTGGTCGACCGAATGAAGTTCCAAAAGACCGAGGGGTATATGTATCCGGGGAATTACACCTTTTTTGTCGGTGAGAATGCGGACACTGTGATCGAAAAGATCTATCAGAGCTTCGACCAGAATGTCTGTCAGAACCTGAAAGAGGAACTGGCGGAAAGCAATATGTCGCTGGAGCGGGTGCTGACCCTTGCTTCTCTGATTGAGGCGGAGAATGTGGACCCCGCCGAGATGCCCGATATGGCGTCGGTGTTATTCAACCGCATGAATAATCCGATGAAGTACCCGCGGTTTGAACTAAAGACCACTCGCAATTATGTGGATCAGATCATCAAGAGGTATTCGGTGATTGCGAATGCCGAGATGTGCGACGCTTACGACACCTTTGTCTGTGACGGACTGCCGATCGGACCGATCTGCAATCCCGGCGTGGACGCGATCCGTGCGGTGTTGGAGCCTGCACAGAGCAATTATTATTTTTACTATGTGGATCCCGCTACCAAGGCAGTACAGTATATGGAAACGCAGGACGAGTATGAGAGAGTCGTCGCGGCAGCCGATGTCGTATCATAACCTGCCGGAGGTTCTTGCTCCTGCCGGTGATCGGGAGCGGCTGATTGCCGCCGTCACCTTCGGCGCGGACGCGGTTTATCTGGCGGGAAAGCGGTTCGGTATGCGTGCCGCGCCCGCCAATTTCGATGAAACGGAGCTTGCTTGGGCAGTGTCCTACGCCCACGCGCATGGGGTGCGGGTCTACCTCACCTGCAACACATTGCCCGATCAAAGCGAGATCAAAGAGCTGCCCGCCTTTCTCAAAATGGCGGCGGACTGTAAAGTGGACGCGCTGATTATCAGCGATATCGGCGTGTTCTCGCTGGCGCGCCGCCTGCTGCCCGATATGGAGCTTCATGTTTCCACCCAGGCAGGGGTGGTAAACGCATTGACGGCGCAGACCTTCTTTGAGATGGGTGCCCGTCGGGTCGTGCTGGCGCGGGAGCTGTCGCTGGAGGATATTCGGGCGATCCGCCGCGAGACCGATCCGGCATTGGAGCTGGAGGTGTTCGTCCACGGCGCGATGTGTATGTCGGTGTCGGGGCGGTGTTTGATTTCAAATTATCTCACCGGTCGGGACGCCAATCGCGGAAATTGCGCTCAGTCCTGCCGGTGGCGGTATCGTCTGGTGGAGGAAAAGCACCCGGGCGAGTATTTCCCGATCGTGGAGGACGACGAGGGAAGCTATCTGCTCAATGCCAAAGACCTGTCACTGCTGCCCTATCTGGATCAGCTTCAGGAAGCCGGTGTGTCCTCCTTCAAAATCGAGGGACGGGCGAAGTCCGCCTATTATGTGTCGGTGATTACAAATGCCTACCGCATGGGGGTCGATCTGCTGCGGAAGCCGCCCTATGCGCCGCCCGCATGGCTGCTTCATGAGGTCAACAAGGTCAGCCACCGCAGATATTCCACCGGCTTTTTGTTTGGAAAGCCGGATCAGTACGATCAGGACGGCGGCTACCTTCGCAGCTATGAGGTGGTCGCGGTGGTGGAGGGCTGGGAAAACGGTGCGCTTCATTGTACCATGCGAAACCGGTTTGGCTGCGGCGATAGGATAGAGATCGTATCGCCCGGGCAGATGCCTGTGACCTGTCATGTGGAAGCGCTGTTTGACGAAGCGGGCGAGCCGCTTTCTGAGGTGATCCACCCGATGATGCGGTTTCGGCTGCCCTACTCGGAGAGATTGCCTGCGGGGACGATTCTGCGGAAAGAAACGGAGTGTGACGGTAATGAGTGAGACCGGTTCTAAATTAAAACGCTATACACTGGGGGAGGAGATCGGCAACTCGGTCACCCACGGGGTCGGTACGTTGCTGGCGATCGCCGGCTGCGTGATCGTTGTGGTCATGGCAGCCATTCACGGCGACCCGTGGGCGGTGGTCAGCGCCGCAGTCTACGGCGCTTCCCTGATTATTCTCTACTGTATGTCCACCCTCTACCATGCCTTTACCGGTCCCCGCGTCAAGGGCGTGTTTCGGGTACTGGATCACAGCACCATCTTTTTGCTGATCGCCGGAACCTACACGCCGATCACGCTTGTTACCCTGCGCGGACCGCTCGGCTTTACCCTGTTCGGCATTATTTGGGGAATGTGCATTCTCGGCATCGTCCTCAACGCCGTCAGCATCGAGCGATTTAAGAAATTCTCGATGATCTGCTATGTCGTGACCGGCTGGGCGGTGATCGTGGCGATCCGCCCGATGATCGCACATATGAAAGCGGGCGGACTGTGGCTGCTGGTGGCAGGCGGTGTCTGCTATACGGCGGGAATCGTTTTTTATAAGCTGAAGCATAAATTCATGCACGCCGTCTGGCATCTGTTTGTGCTGGCGGGGAGCATACTCCATTATTTTTCGATTTTGTTTTATGTGGTGTGACCATGGAAAGTGAAGCATTTTTAAATCTCTACCGCACTTTGGAGGAGCTGCTTGCCGAGAAGTACCGGAACGCGGGGAAGCAGACCGGCAATCCCGTGATGCGGTTTATCGGCGCACCGGAAAGCGCGCCCTTTCGGGACGGGCTCAATGCCTGCCGTGAGGTGCGGAACCTGCTTTCCCATCACCCCGAATGGAACGGGGAACCGCTGGTCATGCCGAGCGACTCGCTCGGCGCCGAGCTTTCCCGCGTGATCGCCTATCTGCAAAAACCGCCTCTGGCGCGGGAGTATGCCACCCTGACGCGGGATATCCTGATCGCACATCAGGAGGATCTTGTCCTGCCGCTGATGCGGCGAATGGAGCAGCGGGGTTATTCTCATGTGCCGGTGGTGGAAAACGGGAGAATGATCGGGGTGTTCTCGGTCGGTACGGCGTTTCGGTATCTTCTCCATGGCGGACAGGTGAACGAAAAAACGTCCGTTTCCGCCTTTCGGGAGCTTTTGCCGGTGGAACGGCACACAGGGGAGGGCTATCTCTTTCTGCCGTTTGACGCGACCTGCTGGGAGGTGCGGGAATGCTTTGAACGCCGCGGCAAGCGAAATCAGCGGCTGGCGGCGGTGTTTTTGACCGAGCATGGCGATCCGCATGAACGGCTGCTCGGCATGCTCACCCCATGGGACGTGCTGGGAGAATAACAAATCCCGCGTGGCGAAAACCGCCACGCTTTCGAGGGACAAACACAATCGCTTCACTCGCTAAAGCTCGTCTAGCTCTGTGTTTGCCCTCTTGCGGTTCCCAATTTTGCTTTTGCTCGCGGTTACGCTCGCGCAAAATTGACCGCAGCGCCATTCCCACCTCACTGTTTCGCCCGCTGGGCGCGTTTCGGTGGGAAAGCCCCCGATTCCCCCTTTTCGTCGAAAACCGGTTTGGCTTGCGCCAATACTGACACCGCCTGCACCGGTTTTCTCTCAAGGTGTCACTGCGGCGGCACATGTCCGCCTCCGTGACGGATTATAAATTTTTCCGTTACTGATTGCTTTTTCGATAGACTGAAAACAAAACGGGTGCTTTGTAATGCTAACGCCACATAAGGCAGTAATTTGAAAGCATCATTCAATTACAACCGAACAGGCGTCAGCAAAGGCAAAAGGCAACACAGAAAGCAGAAATGCTTTCTGTGTTGCCTTTCTTTTTGCCCAAATTAAAAATCGCACATTCGTCAAGTGGAAATCTCTTTGCTACAATATAAGCAAAGGAGGTCAAGGGGATATGCGAGAGACAAAATACCACATAGCGCTAAACAGGGATGAAAGGAGAATCGTTATCGACAGCCTGAACAGGGTGCGAAATAAGCTGATTGCCGCAGGCAGGTACACCGACGCCGTGGATGATATTCTCTTAAAAGTTGCCAACGCACCGATCAAAAAATTCAAAGTGAAGTACGAGGAGGTACAATGATGGAACAGAGTTTATTTGAGCAAATGGGCGGAAAATACGAAAGGCAGGGCGATTATCTGCTTCCTTGCCTGACTTTACCCGCCGAGGAGGAACAACCTGTTGGGATTTGGGGCCAGCGGCACGGACGGTTTTTGAAAGAGCATCACCGTATTCTGTATTACAGCTTGCTCACCGATGGCAAGCTGAACAGCTACCTTGCCAACGTTGACCGGCAGGCAGAGGAACTGTTTTCCCGGCTGGTAAAACAGATGGCAGAGCGTGAGGGCGTTACCGAAGTACTCAAAGCACGAGATCAGATGGCGTGGGTCGGCAGGATGAAAAATATCCGCAACAGAGCAATGGAAATCGTCAATAACAGTCTCATTTACACATAAGAAAAAAAGCTACGGGGCGTTGCTTGTAAACAGGCAACGCCCCGTAGCTTTTTACATCTTAAAAATCTTATAGATGGTGAAGCCTGCTTTCTTTGCAAGGCTCACAAACTCTGCGAATTTTTCATCCGTTACGCTTGTGTCCGAGAATCCCATGATTTCCGGATATTTGACTGAATCTGTACAACTCTTAACTTCTTTCACCACATTAGACATATAAGTAACGATTTTTACTTTGTTTTCACCACATATTAAGTACTGGTTATTCCATGATTTTTCATCTGAAGTATTCATAGTAAATCCTCCATTCGCTTTATTTAATTTGTTTATTCCTCATTTTTTTCATTATTCTGTTGAGGGGCGGTTTTTTTCTTCTTATCAAATGCATTTCCAATAATCGAGCCAAAAATAATTCCTAAAAAAAGCGGGCCACCAAATCCAACTATAAGAATGAGACCGGTGTCTGATGTTGCTATTGATAAACACCACCCACAGATAACAAAGCCTAATATTGCCCCAATAATGCCGCCGATAATTGCTCCCGTTTTTATTGCAGATGAGTTTGTTCCTTGCGCGGTGGTAGCATTTGCTTTTTTTGTTTCATATGCATTTGAATTTTGTTGAAGCTTTTTCCGTATATCGTCAGCATAATTTTGAAAAGCAGGTATATATTGAGAGTCAAGTTTTTTGATGCGACCTTCTATCTCTTGTAGTTGTTGCTTGCTTTCATCATATTTATCTGTTTTCGGGTTCCAGTAATTTGCTTTAGAATTTAATTTATCCATATCAAGTAGAACCTGAACTACGGATTCATATTCTGGTTCCAATATTTTTATGCGTTTTTCTACTGTTTTTAGCTCTTCCCTCTTATGAAATGCTTGAGAATTCACTTTAGTTAGTGTAATGTCTTCGTATTGAACGCGACGAAAGAATAATAAATTTTGCACATAAGATTTCAAATAAACAAGTCGAAAATCTTTTGATTGCTCGGAAAAATACTGCTCTAAATTATCGGCCATTTTCTTTTGTACGCCAGCAATATTAGGTGATTGTGTAGCGGCGTGTTCCCAAGTACAAGGAAGTATTTTTGTTTTTATTGAATCGCACAAGGTATCTACATGTTCTATTATTTCGTTTACTATATCCCATTTTTCATTTACGGTTTTATTGCTTTTATAAATGGAAGAAAATACTCTATCTAATGAACCTTCAATGTAATTCAAATGATTTTGATTTACAGATAAAAAATAATTTGAATAAAAAAGTCCTTCCCAATCAAATGGGTTACTGATAGCAATATCTCTATAAAATCTTTCAGCCATTTCTGTATTGCCATCTTGTTTAGCTTTTCTGGCACTCGCATACCATTCTGAATTTATTTTTTCATCAGAGTTAAAAATTAAATGCGATGTCTCATCTGGGGACTTCTCAATATTGGCCGTATTTTCTTCTAAATCTTCTCTGAATTCATCAATTGAATATTTTCTACCGCAACTGTCACAAATGCCGAAATCCCTGTTTGATTCTATTTCAACTGTTCCTCCGCATATTTTGCATATTAACTGTTTCATTTTTCGTTCCCTCCGACTTTATTGTATTTCCTTTACCACTTTGTTTTGCTTCAATAAAAATAATTTTTCCTCTGCAATCGCTGTCAATTATTATTTGTGGCTTCCGTAGTGTAGGCAATTTTCGTTTTGATATCAGCAAGCACCCATTGCTCATAAAATTTTAGAAACATAAACCTTTGGCTAACTTAAAGATTCGTATGCAAATCCATAACTTTTTTCAAATCAGAAGAGGTAAAGGTGCTGTTCAGAATTTCTCCCGCTTCCGGAACTAATGCAGCAAAATTTTTAGCAGCAGCGACCGCAGCCTCAACAGATTTTGTGTTAGTTAAAGTCTCCAGAAACGCCTGATATTCTAATTCAAGCTCCGACGTTGTTTGCTCAGATTCTTCGAGGATTTTATCAGTTTCCTGTGGATTCTTGGTGGTTAACCTTGCTTTTTTTCTTGTTGACGATATCAGCTGCCAAATAACCGCCGGTATTCCTGCACAAAATCCCAAAACCAACCAAATAGTACTTTCTTGGTTTGATCCCGCTCCACTTGCCTTTATAAGGCAGAATACAAAGAAAGCATATAATCCGATTAAATACGGCAGCGTGGATTTAGATGAACCGGATGTTTTTTTCAATTCTTTGGGCTGTGATTCCTCTTTTTTTACAAAACGCGGATAAGAGAATGCGAAGCAATTCTCCTGCGTCAAAATCATTGCTGCCTGATACGGGTTTCCATGATAGGTGTAATAAATCACCTGAATCGGAACATAAATCGTTTTTACATCACCGGATTCTTTTGACAGGTGATGATGAATGTTCTCGTGAAAATCACCGGGAATCTGTTTGTCGGCTTGCCGCAAAACAGCGTTGTATTGCAGAGAACTTCTGCGACCTCCCCATCCTTCCCATGTTGTATCTTCGTCTTCTTTGAAAATAGCAATCGAATCTATTTGCTGCAGTGCATCGTCAGGTTGCCGGATCAGATTTTTTGACCAGTCAAAGGAATTCTGATCCGCTTGCTGTTCAAGCATTTGCAGTAGTGCATCGTTCCAATATGTTTTATAGACCCCTTTCCGAACGAGATCGTTGTGCAATGTGCTGTCGAATTGCCTTGGGCTGATTTGAGAAAATTGCGCGCTTAATTTTTTACTGGCAATGTATGTGCCGCGATGATAAATGTCAGAAAACTTTCCATTGACAGGCTTTCGGTCGATTTCTTCCCGATAGCTTGTTACGGCTTCCTGTTTTTCCCTGAATGTACCGTCCTGATTTCTGTTGTGATAATCTGTCACCGTTCGATACTCTGTATATGGCACCCTCTTTCGATAGCAGGCGATTCCGTCATATTCGCCCGAATAACTTTCCCACTCAATCGAAAATGGATAATAACCCTGAGTAGTAGAGACGACGCTGATTTCTTTGAAAATGTCTGGTGCGACATCCGGGGCGTGGCGCAACGCCTCTAAAAACAGGATAACACCGCGTTTAGGGCTGACGGTATGTTTTACAACGGAAATATAAGACGCACAGATCCTTTCTTTTTCTCTTTTCTCTTCGGCGGCGCTTTTGTTACGCTCTCGGATGGCCGAAACAGCTTGCAGAGCCGCTTCGTTGTCCGGGTCAAGATCCAGCACCTTATTGTAATACTCTAAGGCTTTTCCCGAATCGCCTTCGCTTAAAAATTGTGCAGCCCGTTTTAAGGCATTTTCAATATCACCCGAATGGTCGATTTTTACTTCGCCGTCGATCTCGACCAAGAGCTTTTGAATTTGGCTTTTTTCATATTGAACGCCGCAGCTTTGGCATTCAAAAATATCGTCGGAAATTTTTCTGATGTCGCTGCTACCGCAGGCTTCGCATTGCATTCTTTTCATTGTACCCACCTCATTTTAACAGTTTTGCTTTTTTGTTCCGCTCCGCTAAAAGCAATTTCACTTCTGCAATCACGTCCGCTTTATGATCTGCGGTTTTTAGGGCGGCTACCTTACCGGCAATCTCTGCCTCGATATCGGCAAGCGCCGCATTGCTCATGGGGTCGCTGAAACGCACGGCTTCGGCCAGCTTCAAGAGTTCGGATTTTAATTTCGGGTCGGCTTCCTGTTCGGCAAGCAGTTCGATGTCGGCCTGCAAATCTTTCAGATAAAACACCTTTCGGTTTACCTTTTCTTCCACCCGTTCGACTTCATCTCTGCCCACATCTCCGGCGATCAGGCAAATGCCCGCACCGCCGAAAATGATTGCCGACGTTACGACGGCTGCCCAAACCGGCAAGCTTTGCACCGCCATAAATACCGCAAACGCAATAAGCTGAACGATCAGAGCAGCGACGCCGACGTGCAGAAGCGGGATTCCGAGAAATTTGCTTTTCAGCGTCTCGGCTTTGCCGAAAGCAATATACCAAATCCCGATTTGGGCGGCAAAGGCAAGCAACGTAAAAACATACGCCGTCCAGAACGTCCCCGTCTTTTCTGTCGGGATCGCAAACGCTAAAACGTTGAATACAATGAAAACGATACCAAGGGCGAGATACGCCATTCTGTTTTGTTTTTTCATCGGTCAGCCCTCCCGTTTTGCGCCGCACTTGGGGCAGAATTTACCGGGACGTTCAAACTTATATCCACAGTTTGCACATTTCGTTTCATCTTTCGGCACGGGCGTTCCGCATTCCTCGCAAAAAGCGGCTCCGAGTGAGAGCTTTGCACCGCAGTTTTCGCAAAACAATGCCTGCTGCGCTGTCGGTTGGGTATTGACACCGGCAAAAGCATCGCTCACTGCGCCGCCGACCATATTACCGACCGTTCCTCCGATGCCTGCCATCATGCCGAGCCCAATTCCTAAATTGGACATCTGCCCGGCGCCTTCGTTTGCGGCGGCGGTCTCGGCTACTTCAAAGCCTCGCTCCTGCTGATAAGTATAGCCTTCGGTCGCCCGCTTTTGCGCCAACGCCTGCGCTTCGATCACCATTTTTTTCGCTTCGGTTTCCTGTTCGATGATCCCGACCTTCTGTTGCAGCTGCGCTTCGGCAATGTCCGCATACTGACGGAAATGCAGTTCCTTGAATTTTTCATACTGCGCCTCTCCGTCTGGCTTGACAATGGTCGTGACAAAGAAACGGTTCAGTGTCACACCATAATCTGCAAAATCATCGAGCAGCCGTGCTTTCAAAGCGTCCGAAAAGACTTCCAGATTTTCGTCTATCTCAAAGATATTGATGGCGCTCGATTTCATTTCCTGTGCGATGTAGGTTTTTACCCTTGTCATCAGGAATGCCCGGAAAAAGGTCACAAGCTGCGTCCGCTCCAAAACCCGCTCCGTACCGACCAGCTTCACAAGCAGCTTGCGGGAATCGTTGATCGACAACGCCATTTCTCCCGAAGCGCCGATGGAGATGGGAAATTTATAGGTCGGTTCCACATACTGTACCCGGCTGTCGGTGCCCCACTTGATCGCCATTTGCTCGGTTTTGTTGATGAAATAAACCTCACAATGGAAAGGCGTTTTGCCGTCGGTGGGGATATTGATGATTTTCCGAAGAAGCGGGATGTTCTGCGTTTCGAGCGTATAACGACCCGGACCGAACAGGTCGAGCGCCTGCCCGTTCAGGAAGAAAATTGCCTCCTGCGATTCATGGACGATCAGCTGCGTGGTCGTATTAAAATCCTCGCACGGATGCTTCCAAATAAAAGTGGTATTGTCGCCTTCGTATTTGATAATATCCGCAATTTTTGCCATGAAAGCACCTCCCGATATGATATCCGATAATACATAAACGGCGTTATGTTGTAATGGCAGACAGAAAAAACGCTCCCGACCAAATGGGGGAACGTTTACAAGCCAAAAATGAGCGCAGAAATCCAAGCCTTTTCATTTTCTCATTTGAAAAGGCTTTCTCGTGCTGCGATATTTTCGACAATTTCCGAACAAATCATACTTTTCTCTCCGAAACATATTGAAAAACGGCTCTGTTTGTGCTATAATACCATATGTATAATTGGGTGTGTTGCATTTAAACGCTCATATGCATACAACATAACGCCGTTTACGTTGTAACCGCCGATTTGGGCGGCTTTTCTATTTTCTGCGTCAGATGATCAGCCGCATGGATTCCATTCTGCGGCGGTGTTCCGTGCCGGTGGAGACTATGTAGATGCGGGTCGTGTTGATGCTGCTGTGGCCGAGGATGTCTGCCAGCTTTGCAATGTCCTTTTCAATGCCGTAAAAGACCCGTGCAAACAGGTGGCGCAGGTTGTGCGGAAACACCTTCTGCGGGTTGACTCCGGCTTCTTCGCATAAGCCTTTCATCTCCCGCCAGATGTTGGTGCGACTCATAGGCTTGCCTGTGCGGGTGACGAAAACTGCGCCGCTTATAATTTTCTGCTCCGAGATATAGCGGAGCAGCTTCTTTTGCAGGGGCTTGACGAGAAAAACGGTTCTTGTCTTTCCTTTGAGCGATACAACCGCTTCTCCATTTTTCACCGCTTCGACAGTGATAAATTGCAGCTCGCCTACTCGGATTCCCGTGCCGCACAGGGTTTGCAGGATGAGGTTCAGACGTTCGTTGTGTTTGCTCTGCGCCGCCCGGCAGAGGCGCTCGTACTCAGCTTTCGTCAACTCTTTTTCCTCCGGGCAGAACATTTGACGCTGGACTTTTAAGGCTTTCGTTCGACAGTCATGCCAGCCGATGAACGAAAATAAGCTGTTCAGACTCGCCAAAATCGAATTGACGCTGCGGACGGCGTAGCCCCCGTCGAGCAGATTCTGCTTGTAGTCGATTACAGCTTCTTTCGTTACCGCCTCGCCGTTCAGCGCAGCGACGAATGCCCGCACGTCCCGTAGATACTTTTCTACGGTATTCTTGCTCTTTTCCTCGCTTTTGAGGTGCGCTTCAAAATCTTGAATTGTTGTTTCCGTAATAATCCTTTCCATTGTATTTACCTCCGGATAATTCTCCTATCTATTTTACCCGAAAAGTATGACTGCAAATTGTCACCCCCATTTTAGGTAAAACCGCACCGTAAATCGAATGTGCCGATTGACAGTCATAGCAAAGCCCCGTCCGATTGCAGATTCTGCGTTTCGGACGGGGCTTTTTTTCGTTTTAAGGCTATATTTTTGTGACCGGAATAACAACCGTTTGCGGAAACTTCTCTTTTTCGGATTGCCGGACGATCCAGTCGCCTGCGGCGGCAAAGAAGAAACCGCCCTTTTTGTCGGCGTAGACGTAGCGGGTGACTTCGTAATCGTCGTCGCCCGGCGTGTAGCGAATCTCGCCCCAGTCGTTATTATGATCGGCGCAGTATTCGTAGACGATGTTTGTTTTCGTATTTTTCTTACGCCTGAGTTCCACGATATGAATATAGCCGTCTATGGCAAGCTCAATCAACATCTTTTCGTATGCGCCGTTTACAATGTGAAAGGCTGTGTCCGGCGAAGACAGCGTATGCTCGGCAGCAAGGTCGATATAGGCTTTTCCTTTGCGGAGCAGTTTGACCGATTTTCCCGCTTCGTCTTTTCCAAGCTCGTAAATTCCGTAGCACTCCGGGCAAAAGCCGAGATGATTGGCAATCATACTTCGCTCCCGGTAATCCAGATTTTCATAAGCGTCAAATAAGGCGTCCCTCTGCCACTGCTTGAAATACAGTCGTTCGGGATTGGAGGTATCGTCTCTCGTCACGTCCTCCGCCGTGCTTTCGCCCTCCTCGTCGGCGTATCGGCGGTAAAAATCCGTGTAGTGCGTGCTGTCGATCCCGCATCGGATAATTTCTTTTGTGACTTTGTCGCTCTTGCCGATTTCGGCGGCTATTTTCGTCACCGTTTCTTCGTCAAATTTGTACTCGCATTTGGCGAACAGCGCCATTGTTTTTTTGAGGGTGCGGTATTCGTCCACGCTCCCCATGGAAGCGCCCTTTCGCATCGTGCAGATATATTCGTCTATTTCATTCTTTACATAGTATTCCTTGAAAATGAGGAACGGGACGCCGGCGGAAGGCTCATATTTTTGCAGCGCCTTCCATATTCCGAAAAGATACGCCTGCTTTAAGTCCGCAAAATGCCCCGGCATCGCATACTCCTGCACGGTCTGCATGATGATCGTATTGAGCCGAGGCTCATAGTGATGCAGGAACCAGTCGAGATATTTTTCATCCTGTTCGGAAAAGTACAGGGCGATATATTCCTGAAAATCGTCCAGCTTCGGCGGCGCCGGCTTCATGCGGTACAGATACAGATCTTCCATCCAGCGGTTGTTTTTCACCGGCGCGCCTCCTTTCTCATTTCAGCTTTCCGTCCGTTTCGGCGTACAGCGCCGCCCGGCTCATGTCTTTTTCATACTGCTCTTTTGCATAACGGTCGTCGGACAGCGCCCGTAGCTTATGCTCCTTGGCGATCCGTTTGGCAGCTTCGGCAAAATCCTTCGGAATCGTTCCCCGCCCGCATTCGGTGCGGATCGCAGCGCAGCGAAGGTCGTAGATCGCCTTGACCGGATCGTTTGCCGCTTTTTCTTTTCGGTTCAGTACGGCACGGCAGCGTATTTACGGCAAGAGATACTCTTTCCCCGGTATGGCTCCGGTGCGATTCCATAGGAGCAATACTTTTGCCGCCGTGCGCTTTGCATGATAAAATACCTTCCACAGATTTCACATTTGCGGGGATAATGCCCGAAGTGAAGCCCCTCAAAGAAATCGGTCAGAATTAGACCGTAATAGCTGTCAAAATCCAGTCGGTCGGCAAGCGTTGCGCTTACGCTTTTGGCGTTCTTTTTCACGGCGATATATTCGCCGCTTTTCGTAAAGCGGGGGTTTTCGAAGATTTCAAGCGCCAACGGGAGCAAATGCGCTTCATCCAGCCGGTCGGCTTCATCTATGCGGTTACAGAAATTCAAGAGATTTTGATGGGCGAGGATCAGATCGTCGGCAAGCGTATCAAAAAAACGCAGGATCGATTTAATTTTGGCTATCCTTTGCTCGGTTTCCGAAAAGTCACCGATCATTTTTCCCGCTGTGCCTGCGGCAATTTCCTCCTGTGGCAGCAGACTGAGCTTCGCTTTTGCGGCAAAGTATTCGCAAATTTCCTGTCCGACTTGCTTCGTAAACAAAGTAGCAATCGTGTTTCGGAGTTCCTCAACATCCACTCCGTCAAACGGGCGCAGCTTCGGCAGCGTCTTTACGGCTTCCAGCGTGTTTGCGCCGGTTTTCGCAAACTCGGAAATATTCAGATACCCGTTTTGCAGCTGCCGCAGGATATGGAAATGCAGGCTGTCCCGAAATACGGCGATCCGTGCGGCGGTATCGTCCACATAAAACTGATTGAGCAGATGCACGGCAAACACCCCGGCGGGATACTGCTTGCCGCCGAACCGCACCCTGCCGTCCC
>CANQKY010000033.1 GCA_947624575.1 uncultured Clostridia bacterium | reverse complement strand
CTGCCGGTATATGGCGTTCGATGAACTGAACGAGAATCAAGTCTATATCTGCCAGTCCAAGGGCCTGCATGAGATGCAGTACATCCTGGACCTGGAGACCCAGACCCTGGAGGAGACCGTTTTCAACTAAAACATTGCGCGGGGAAAAATCCCCCGCGTCGCCAAAGCGGCAAGCCAGGGACCTTTTCGGTCCCCGGCCTGCCGTTGTCGATGTTTGTATTCCCCCGCTATTTGTGGTTGAAATTTCGCCCCGTTATCTGTAAAATAATACTATCCGGGGGGAGGTGATTCCATGCTTCCCATTCTTCTCCGCGATGATGATGAACCGTTCCTGAACCGCGTGAAAAGCCATGTGGAGCCGTTTCCGCGCGGTCAGAAGGAGATCAAGCAAAAGTATTTCCTGTGGAAGCAGCCGAGGTGATGGCTATGGAATATGTGCTGACCGCTCTCTGGGCGCTGATCGACGATCTGGCGCTTCTGCTGTTCCTGTCCGCGTTTTTGCCGGTGAAGCGGAATCGGACGCAAATCCTTTGCGCTTATCTACTTTTCACGGCCGCGCAAATCATTCTTTTGAACGCGCTCCCGGGACCCCTCCGTCCTATATCCTCCTTCATCGATCTATTGCTTGTTTCCTATTACCTGTTCGACGGCAAATTGTCCGCAAAGCTCATTTTGTGCGTGAATGCCCTCCTGATCTCGGCCGTCATGGACGGGGTTGCCGGATACGGAACCTCGGCGGTTCTTGGATTGTCGATTGAAGAGTTTACTTCCCGAAGAGGACTGTTTACTTTCGTTGTTACTTTGGAAAGGCTTTTCACCCTCCTGGCCGCCTACCTTTTAAAGCATTTCTCCTCTTTTCAGGGGGTCCGGATGCGGGGGCAATGGCTGTTCCTGGCGCTCGCTTTCCCCACGTTAAGCACGGTCTTTTTATGTATGCTGTTCTTTACGGCGCCGGATCAGCCCGATCTCTCCGTCGGCGCGGTGATCCTGAGTATCGGACTGGCGCTGGCGAATATCGGCATCCAGTTCGCCATCTTCTCCCTGGAAAAATCCACCCAGAAGGAGCGGGAAGCCGCCCTGATGCGGCAGCAGATCTCCCTCCAGTCGGAGAGCATCACCGCCCTGGAAAAGAGCTACCGGGCCCAGCGGCAGAGCGTCCATGACTTTCGCCATCATTTGCAGACCCTGCACACCCTCCTGGAAGGACAGCAATTTTCCAAAGCCCAGGAATATCTGGACACCCTGCAGCAGACCCAGACCGTTCGGGTGTTCAGCGTGAACTCCAAAAATCCCGTTCTGGACGTGGTACTGAACGAAAAATATCAGGCGGCCCAGGAAAAGAATATTGCCATGCAGGTCCAAGTGAACGACCTATCCGCCTTCCCCCTGCCGGAGGACGCCACGGTGGTGCTGCTGTCCAATCTCCTGGACAACGCCATGGAGGCGGCGGAAAAATGCGCCGGGACCAAGGAAATCGCCTGCAGCCTGCTCCTAGAGGACAGCTTTTACCTCTCCGTGCGGAACACCTCCCCGAAAGTGACCATCCTCAACGGCTACATCCCCACCACCAAGGCGGACAGGCTGAACCACGGCTACGGCCTGGCCACCATTCGCGGCATCCTGGACCAGTGGCACGCGGAATATACCTTCAAATATTCAGACGGCTGGTTCCAGTTCGCGGCGGAGGTCCCCCGTCCCCAATAAGCAGCTTCCATTTGAAAAAATTGTCCGTGTGTTTTCGAATTCTATAAAAGAGGTGTTTTGAGTATGAAAACAAAAGGTTTTAAAGTGACTACATCCATCATTATTTCCCTTGGATTTCTCTGCCTGGCCATTTGCGCCTGGCAGACCGCGAATTTCATTTCCAACCAATCTGTTTTTCAGGCGGAACATCCCCAGTATGTCTCCCATTGCTGGGTCCTGCTGGGTCTGACTGCTGGAATGACCGCGCTTGCCTGCTGCCAGGCGATTCTCTCCTGCTGGATGGCGCCCTCCGCCGGGAGCTCCTTCCTATGCTGCGTCCTCTCCGCCGGGCTGCTCGTTTTGGAGGTGCCAACCTTACGGGCCGCCGCCGCACAGCTATACAATCTGGGAATGCTGGTCAGCGACTATGGGATCCGGTTTCCCTTTGACGGCGGCTGGCTGCTGATGGCGCTGGTGGTTTTGCTCATGGCGGCGGCTGTCGCGCAAATGCTGATCCTTCTCTTTTCCTGGTTGGCCGTCAAGCACGAGGAAGCGTAGAGCGGCGCAAGCGGGAAGCGGACGCGCCGGGAAAAGATCTCCATTCATTTAGAAAGGGTGGATTTCTGATGAAAACAAAGAGCAACAAAGGGCTTCTCTATGTGTTGATCGCGCTGGTGGTGATCGTCCTGTTCTGCCTGGTGTGCGCCCTCCCCTTTATGTCCTTCCAGCAGGAGGTGGACCAGGTAATGCAGGGCTATGTTGTCCGGGAGGGGCAGCGGGAGGAGGCAGTGACGATCCAGCTTCAGGGCGCCAAGTACATCAAACTTTGGTCGGAGGACGCAATGAGTGCCAGCATCCGGGTGACCGACGGGGACGGTACGCTACTGTTTTACGGGTCCACCTTTGGTACTCCCATGCCCGCGAACAGCGACTATGTGTGGTCCACTTACTGCGGGATGTACAATACGAACCGTGAACCAGACTTCGACAAGTACTTTTCCTACCCCAACGGGGAATTTAATATGCTTCTCGGATGGTACAGCTATTACGCCATCAGCGGCGACGGGAAATACCTGCTGATGGACGATTTCCAAGGGGAGGATACCTATCTGGCGGCTGCGGTGGACGGGGCTTCGGCGGAGGACTGCGCGGCGCGTTTACCAGACTTTTTCGACCAATACTGCGCGAAATAAAAGGTAAGGTCCCTAATGGGCCAAAAAGCGGCAGGGAGCGTTTCACAGCGGATCCACAATAAACATACGCAAAAAAGAACGATACGGAAAGGGAGGCACTGTTATGAAGGAAAAAATATTGGGCAGGGTCGAGATTACCATCCAGCAGATTTTGTGGATATTGCTGGTGCAAATTCTGGCGGATCTGTTTGGTTTGGCGGTCTATTATTTGCTGATGTTTGTGTTCCATGGATCGGTCCACATCTACAACTTGATGAGCTTTGGAGAGTATCTGGCGAACGGGGTCCTGATGCTCCTGTTCTGGGGGGTGACGGGGTGGTTCACGCCCCGGGTCTGCCGGCCCGGGTTGGTCGGGGGCCTGGTGACCATCGTGATTTGGGCCGGGGCGGCGTTTGTGCTGCACAGCATCGCATATCTGCCCTGGTCCCAAGAGTTCCTGGCGGCGGAGCTGGAGGCGACTCTGGGCGCCATCGGGTTAAAGTCCAGTCTGGGCGTCTACGTGCTTGCCTATACGCTGCTGCCGGCCGCCTATGGCCTGGGCCAGCTGCTCAGAAAGAAATTTGGAAAAAACGCCCAAAAAACCCGGGAGGTTGACGATCAATGAAAGCTATTCCTGAACAATATCTGGTTTTGGCGGAATGTGCCCGGAACATTTTCGCGGCGGACCCGGCGGCCCGGATGGCCGTTGTTGTAAAGACCGCGCAGGGTGAGATCCTGGGATTTCCCGCCCTGGCAGAGGGCTTGGGCCCTTCCTTTGACCGGGTCAGGGAGGAGGAGCGGTTCCTGCAAGCCCTGACAAGCAACGGACAGGAGAAGATTCGCCGGGGCCTGTGCATGACCCGCAGCGGCGAATTGGATATCCCTTCCGCCAGCCTTCGGGTAAAATTGGCAGCGCTGGACCCTGATAATCTGGAAGCGGCGTTTCTGCTTTGGGGCGGCGCCGGGTATCACGTCCGAACCCTGGGCGCCATGGGCCCAGAGGCAAAATAGGACCTGTAAGGAACGAAATCACGGAATCAAAAACGCGCAAGGCCAGGGACTGTGAACGTCCCTGGCCTTTGTAGTCTGTCAAAATTGTCGCATGGACACGTAATTCGGGTCCTCTTGATCCAAACTAGGATCCTTGGAGCTTCTTGATCTCGAAATATAAAAGAATGCTCAAGAAGAGTTCCGAAATAGCCGGCGCGATCGCGGCCCCGAAATCTCCCCAAAGATAAATCAAGATGATATTGGCTACCACCATCACCGCGACGCTGATCTGAAAGCACTTGCTGTATTCTTTCGAATGTCCGCTGGCCAACAGCGTCTGGATCCCCCAAAAGTTATTATTGATCCCCAAAAGGAGCCATAACAAAAGCGGATAGACCAAAAAGAATCTGCTTGCGTAGCCTTCGCCATATAATAGTCCAATGATCGGTTTCGCGCCCAGGGCTATGATCAACGCGATCCCGGAAAACAGAAGCAAAAAATACTTTCTGCACTTTGATACAAACTGTTTGCCCGCGTCCACAGACGCTCCAAAGCGTTGGCTGGATATTGGATAGAGGATCTGACTGATCGGCGACCAGACCAGCATAAGGATGGACGGTATTTTCTGAATGGCTGAAAATACCCCGATCTCGGCATTCGTCGCGACGAGTCCCAAAAACGTGACTCCAAACGCGTTAAATATTTTCGTGCTTAGGGAGGTGGTAAATACATACCACCCATCTTTTAATTCTGCCCAAGCGCTGCGGATCCCCTGGACGGTAAATCTCACCTTCTCTTTAAAGAGCGCGATTCCCATTCCAAACACGCCGCCGCAAAATGACGTCACGGAATATAATAGGCAGTATAAAAAGATATCATTCGAGGAACGTACAAAGGCAAAGATGCCTACGAGCGAAATCAGGCGGGATACCATCGTGATAATGGCAATATACCCCATCTTTTGTATCCCTTGAAACAGCCAGTTTTGTTGCAAAACCGTTCCGATCAACAGCAGCATGAACGCGATAAAACAGACGCGTTCCATCTCGTCGATCTTCATGGTCAGAATAATCATGCTGACCGCGCCACAGCACAGGATCAGCAATAGCGCCCTGACAAATAGAAACGCGGAAAAGAGCCTGTTCAACTCCCCCTGATCCTTTGTCAGCGCCGCCTTCCTGGCCCCGGACATCCCGAAGCCGTATTCAATGATTACCTGCAGATAGCCTACGATGTTGAACACCTTGGAGAAGAGGCCGTACCCCGCCTCCCCCAGCACCCGCGTGATATATGGCAGGGTCAGGAGAGGGATGACCGAGTTAAACATCTGCATTGCGTACAGCCACATTGCGTTGTGAACAGCGCGGCTATCTTTCACTCTTTTAAGAAGATCCTTTATCATGGGTTTTCCCTAATCCTGGGGTTTCAGCTCCGCTTTCCGTTGGCTTCGCTCGCATACACACCATATCATCAGCCACATAACCGCCGCTACGCCCGGCTGGAGGTACATAATGGAATCAAACATATTCACAAACGCCACTGTGCCGACAAAAACAATCTGGAAAATAAACTGATCCTTATTCTCCTTTCTGTTTTTCGTCAGGAGACCGCAGATGAAAAAGGCCAAGAGCAGCCATAGAATGAGTCCGATCCAGCCATTCTCCACAAACGCGTACAAAAGGGTATTATGGGGCTGCACGAGCAAGGTTTTTTCTTGGAAGGTAAAGAGGTTGCTCACCATATTGCCTCCCTGCATTTCCAATTCAAATTTTAGAATTGGAAATACGCTTCCGGTTCCAAAGCCGAAGATCCGATGCGGTATATCCGCTTCGGCCATAATCGCTACCGCGTTTTGAAAGGTATCTGTTCTTGGTTCGTTCCCCGTCCGAAATAGCCTGGCGAATATATTGCCCTCGGTCATCGAAAAATCATGGAGGGCGCCGCCAAAACCGATCACGATCAGCAGCAGCGCGACACACGCTACGGCAGCCGCGATGATTGCTCTTTTCGGCGTCCACTTGATCATCATTATAAAATGCAGCACCCACAGCACAGCAATGGGCCAGACAGCTCCCCGGCTTCCCGTCGCGAGGGCGGCAACCGTCAGCACCCCGAGGATCAAATAAAAGGTTAGGGGGCGAAAATAGTTCTTGACGCACAGCGCCAGGGCAAAGACAACCGCTACTGTATAGCCAAAGATGACCGACCCGCCTCCCCGGGGATTAAATCTCACCGAAACATCTGTAAAGAGCCCTCTAAATAGCACATGATAGAGCACCATCAGGGCCGTATACACGGTGAACCACTTCAGCATTCCCGTCAAGATCTTGTCAAAGTCCAAACTGTAGATCCGGCAGTAACGCACGATCAGCAGGCTCAAGATCATCGGAAGGCATAGGCGCAGCCAGACACTGGCTGACGTTATGATCTCTTGGGTAAAGAATAAGCCGAGGGCGGTGTCTACTATGAGCAGTCCGATCATCCACGCGTAGATACGCGGCTTTCGCTTTTCCCTCTTTCGGAGGTTTAACACGAGAAACAGCCCGGTCAGCAATACCATCAAGCTCGTTGTCGGCATGATATACGCATCCGAACTCAGTTCAAAATAAAGGAATTTGTTCAAAATACGTCCCGTAAAATACGGCAGCAGCACAAGGACGGAAAGAATGTCCTCTTTCGCGATTTGTATGTTCTTCCAGTTAAAGCTTTTTTTCATAAACGCAGTCCCTCCAAGATGGTTTCAAAAGTCACGGCATGAGGTGCCCCGCGCCGCGATTTTCGGGGACATCATCATGAAAGAATGTCCTCGACGATCTGGTATAGATCCGTATCATTATAAAATTGACGGCAGTTTTCGCCGATCTTTTGATAATCCGCCTCGATTTTGTCCAGGATCGCCCGCATCTCCCGCGTCCCTTTTCCATGATAGATAAAGCCAATCCCGTACTTGTCAAACGGCAGCTGTAGTCCCGGCACATCGTTGCCGATCATCGGTATGCCATACTTCGCGTACTCATAGATTTTGTTCGGCGCGCAATAGAGGGCGTTTAACACGGACTGATGCCCACAGTTTCTGCTGGGCAAATACGTCAACAGGGTGGCATAGGCGTACGACGTGATGATCAAATGATATGGAGGCGGCAAGTATCCAAGATACTGAATGAACGGATACCGCGCGCAAAGCTGTTTTCTATAATCGTTATCCGGGCCAAGCAGGCAAAAAACGTATTTGTCAGACACGCCTTTAAAAGCTTCAGCAAAAAGCTCAAAATTCCTGTCCACTCCAAAAACGCCCTGATAAAGAATGATCTTGCGCTTTTCCCCCTTTAATTTGTCCATGATTTCGGTGGCTTCCGGGGGGATCTTGCTCCTGTCGATCCGCTCCTCCACAGGCTTATTCGGAAGCACCTTCGGCGTTTCCTTTAAATCCCACCATGTTTTCTGAATGTGCGCCCGGTTGTATTCCGGGACGACCACCTTATACGCTTGTCGCGCGTACTTTTTTAAGTTGACATTTTTAAATTGAAAGGGTGGAACTTCGGGAATATCCTCGATCAGCTCCATCAGCTGCATAATATGCTTGTATTTTAGGACCCGCCCCTTCAATTCCCGCACCGTGGAATCTGTGGTTGTCCAAACAATATCATTTTTCGGCATTTCCCGATCAAATTCCCGCCGCAAAAAGCGCACTCTGTTTATATAATTGAAGATCCTGAAAAGGCCGTGATATTTGTTTTCCGGCAGCGGAATGATTCTGATTCTTGATGGATCAGGAAAATAGATGTTTTCTCTATTCCTTGTCAGGACCGTGACATGATGTCCGTTTTCCGCCAAAACAGAAACAAGGGTTCTAACCGGCGGAAACGCCGCTATATCCGGTGAATGTACCACCAATACGTTCATAGTAAGCCGCTCCCTACTCGCTTTTTAGGACTAGTTTTAAATTCTCTCCGTTAATGATCCTTTTTCTAAGGTCCATTACATTCAAACACATTTTTTCATACGCCTGTGGGGATATGGCGTTAAAAACAGCCGGCAATTCCGTCAATGAATCGACACATAATCCGATTTCGTTCTCTTCCACATACTTGGCCAGCGCCGACTCCCTCCAGACAATCAGCGGGACTCCCGCGGCTAAATAAAGGGAAAATTTGTGCGGGCTGTTATACTTCAGATAATTGCCAAAATCTCCAGAGCAGGTATCCACGCTGTCTCCGTCCCAAACAAGGCCAAACTGCCCGTCTAAATGGGAGATCAGCTCCACCGGTTCAAACTTCCCGCGATAGTGGATATGTTCATTATTTTTACCTGTATAATTGGTGCCGAATAAGTCAAATTTTACGTCTTTTACATTTGATAATTCATATACATACCCACATTTTTCTTTTAACAGATTCCCCGCGACCATCACGACTGGGGCGTCTGAATATGCTCTTTCCCGCGTCTCGCCCTCATATAAGTAATAGAACGGCCCTAACACAGAGAAATGAATAGGAATCCCCGTTTTTTCCAATGCGGCCTTCATATTCTCCGTATGGCAGATCACATTGTCGATCCATTCCCATGCCGCCGCTTCCGAATGAAGCGCTTTTTGCCCGCCGTCAGGGTCGCCTAACCGGCTTCGCAGGGCGATAACGTCGTGGATCAGCATGGTAACTTTATAATGCCTTAATCTCTTCCCGAAACGAAGTATGGAGAAAATCGTCTTATTGACGACCGCTGGATAATATGGATATTGGAAAAATAGATTGTCTCCTTTTTTCGCGGACAGAAGCGCTCTTACACAGCTTATCACAATCTCTGCCGGTATCAGCGCCTTTGGATGATTATTGTGAAAGAGCGCCACATCCCGATAACCCATGCCTTTGACAATTTCCCTTGTGTCTTTTCTTGCTTTTGCCGTATTATATTTATGCTTGTCCGACGACTCGCAAAGCATGATGTTCATTGGCTTCTCCTAACAGTTCAAAGAAATGATCCCAAATCTCCCGTCTTGATTCCCTTTGATCGTACATCCCCGGCCGCGGGACCAGATTCAACACAAGGTAAAGCGGTTTTTTCGTTCTATGCATTTCTGTCGCGTTCCTCTTGACGCCCCAGCTTTTTCAAAAGCTCCTCCATGTAATTCTCGATATAGTACTTTTCCGCGGACTGCTTGGCGCCGCGTTTCAGGCGGTATAGCGCGTCCCTATCCGCGTCCAAGCCCTCGATTGCCTTTGCCAGTTCCTCGGCTGTATTTTCCTTCAGCACGACGCCGCTGACGCCGTCTTCTACGACCTCGGCGTTATAGCAGATGTCGCTGACTATTGCCGGAACACCGGCTATTTTGGATTCAACCAGTGTGCCGGGTACGCCCTCCGCCGGCCAGCGCGTGGGGAAAAGCAGCACATCGTATTTGCTCAATTCGTTATACACCTCATCCGGCGTGCCGCTGAAAGCGCCGTAATACTGGGCATTATTCACCTGGTCCAAAGCGTGAAGAAATTCATCCTTATAGGCTTCGTCCACCGGGCCGTAAAAGGCGTATGAGATCTCCGGCGTTTGTTTTGCAGCTTCCATCACCAGATCCGCGCCTTTTTGTGGCTGGATCAGAGAGAAGAAGACACATTTCAATGGTCCTGATGATGACGTCGGAGATACGTCCGGCCCCTTTGTCGGGCGGAAACGGCAGTTGGGGTAATATCCCACATTTGTCAGCCCCGCCGCTTCCAGCTCCCGCATCATGCCGTGTGTTTCAACATAAATCTGTTTATACTCCCGCACATACTTTTGATATTTTACATCGGCGGCAATCTCTTTGGACACAGAGCCGCCCATGAGAAATAGGACTGAGCGCTTCATGGCAGGTCGGTTGCAATCGTATAGCAGATGGCAGAACCGACGCCTGGTCTTTTTCCCCGAAATGCCGATCACAAACGTGCTTTGACGTCCGAAAAAGCATCGCGCAAGCCGCCAGGCTGTTTTGAATCCTCCGCGTTTTATCTCGCTGAAATCAATTTTCTCGATCTCTAGCTTTTCACTGAGCGCGGTATACAGATTTTGGTTCTTGACCGTCACTCCGCCATAGGGTGGCGGAAAGGAGCCCAAAAAGTATAGTTTCATCCTACATCTCCAATACTGTCAATGAATACGCCCTGCTCGATCCTTAGGAAATTTTAAAATGATGAATCGGCAAACGCTGATCTACTATTTTATATTTTCCATTCGCTCCAACAGGAAGATCGTCAACCAACTGGAGATCAAACCGTATTTTACCGCTGACTTTTTCTTCAAGCAGGCCCTTGATCCGTTTGCCTTTCTCGTTTGAATATTCTTTTTGGGGCAGGATCTTCATCGTAACAACGCCTGGCTCATCCTGAACAAGCTTATATCTTACGATATAATCAAATTCATCAGAATGAATATTCAAGGCGGCTAAAGAAACATATGCTCCCTCTTTTGTTACAAGCATATCCTGGTTCCATCTGCCCTGTACGCCGGCAAGCCGAAGGGCGTGCCGTCCGCACGGGCATTCCTTTTCGCCGCTCCAAGAAGCGATGTCTCCGGTACGGTACCGGATCAAAGGCATCGCGTCATTTAAAAAGCCCGTTCCCGTTATTTCGCCTTCATTGGCCTGTCTTCCGTTTCGGTCCAGCAGCTCGCAGTAGCCGTACAGCGGCTCAATGTGATATTGGGAGGATTTTTCACATTCCCCCGCGATTACAAGCCGTTCCGAGTGCCCATAGAACGAGAAGACCCGGGCGCCAAACACTTTTTCAACATAATCCCGTTGCTCCCGCAGGATGTTTTCACTGACGGCCAGGATCCCTTTAAAGGAATGCTTCAGTCCGCCGCCGCGGGATTCAACATATTTTGCCAGCATCATGATGGCGGACATATAGCCATGAATAAACTCCGGCTTATATTTTTCAATGGCGACGCAGTATTTCTCCAAATTTTCTTCGGTCATGTTGAACACATCACAGTTCAGTTCCCGGCGAAGCGGATCGTAAAAAATATGAGGATCTTTGCCGCCTTCTTTGATTTTCTTGCCACGAAGGACAAGTCTGGAGCTGTCAGGCTTGCAGCCGGCCCGGGACCAGATGTGCATAACATAGGCCCATTCGGTCATCATCATCGATTTTTTCTGGTAAAACCCGACCGGGTTCCCCGTGGAGCCCGATGTTGTGATATACATCAAATCTTCAGGCTTGTATTCATCAGAAAGAAACTGATCCCGGTGGGCGCGAAGCTCTTCCTTATCGATGGTGGGCAGCTTCACAATATCGCGGACGTCGTGAATAGACGCCATATCCACGCCGTATTCCCCGTATTTTTCTCGATAATACGGCACGTGGGCGGCGGCATATTTTACAATATATAAAAACCGTTCATTGACGAGGGTATCTAGTTCCTCTTTTGATAAATATTCCGTTTTCTTCAAAAGATCGGTGGTTTTCTCAAAATCGCCGCCGTACCGCTTTTCCGCAGGCAGACAATAGTACAAGGCCCCCGCAATTTTCAAAAGACTTGCGGGCAGCCTGTCATAGTTCTTTTTTACGGTGTAAATCAGCGACATTTCACCGCCTCACCCTTTCAACTTGATTTGTATATCCCTTCTGTTTCGCGCAATAAATTGAAATTGAGTGATTATCTCGCTTTTGCCAAATTCATCAGCGTAAATACATTCGTCAGGCGCTTTTGATCCATCAGATCTTATTTCACAGTCGTCAAAATTCTGAAATAAATGAAGATATGCTTTGATGGGTCCATTTTCTGTGAAGTCGGAGACGGTAATACAGTCGTTCCATGTGATCTTTCGCGTAAGGACATTTCTTTTCTGATCGGTCATTTCCATTTCGATAAAATCTTTCCCGACCGCTTTCACCCGTGTCCGGCTTCTTTTCCCCATCCGAAACACGCCCCAGCATTCCGACTGCTCCACGCCGTCCACCATTACGGTGTTGTGCGCAGCGGTGCTTCTGAAAAACGCCCGTTCCGCGCATTGGTAGGCATAGGTCCCGCAGTTGACGATCAACGGCTTGCCGGCCTTGAACAGCTCAAAGCTCATGGCGTCGCAGTGGGCGTGCCCGGGAAGATAGGCTGGGCCCGGCTGTCCCGCGTCCACGATCAGCTTCCAATCGTCCTTCTTGAAAATGTAATACCCGCTGTCGGGCAGCTTGTCTTTATACGTTGGCGTCAGGTCAAAACACGCCTTCGCCGCTTCACAAAGGGCGTCGAGGCTTTTCGCCACGTTGTTCCCGCAGTCATTAAACAGCGGGATTCTGTCCAAGCCCTCCTCCAGGGAATAGGCCGCGTCCAGCATGGGGCCCAAATATCCTTCGATTTCATCATCCCTTTTGCCCACGCCACGCAGGGCGGCAGCCACACGCATCACATCCTCCAAAATGAGCTTGTGATACATGGGGCTCAGCTCAAAGTGCATCCCATCCGGCAGGATCTGCTCCCGGCACTGGTTGTGAAACGCTGCAAGGGCTTTTTGGAGCATTCTCTCGTCGCCAAAAAAGAGCGAACACAAAATCAGCGCTTTTAAATCCTCAAAAAAGTGATTCCCCAGCAGGTCCTTTTCAAGATGATGGGCGAGAAAGTCGTACTGCTCCCAGAGGGCCCGAATGAAGGATCCGCGAAAATCCTCGTCCGCGGCAAATTCCCGCTCCAGACGCGTATAGATCGACAGCCAATTTGTCAGCCGTAGCGCGATCGGGTACGGCTCCCATCCGGGACGTGTTCCCCGGGGATTCTGCCTGATCCACGCCCCGATGATCGCCTTGATTTTTTGGAGATACCGCTTCTCTCCCGTGTCCTTATAGGCTTTTACAAGGGGGAACAGGTACTCGAAGTAGTGCAGATTATAATTCCACAGGGGCGCGCGGTTCGGAAAGCTCCAGGACTCCTCCCAGTGAACGTCCTCCGATTCGTGCAGCAGGGTTACTCTGTCCGCCATCGTTTCCTCTACGGGGAATCTGGCAAGGAAGATCGGATCAAAGTCCAGTTCCTGGATCGTCGCTATGGCCCGAGGTGTAAAACCCGCTTCAATGGGTTTTGGATACGCGCCCAAAGAGCAGTTCATCTTCAGCGTTTTTCTGATCCGATCGTAAATCTGGCTAGGCTTCAGGTATCTGACCGTGTGGAAATATAGACTGATTCCGCGAAGCTTCATTCCCCTGCCAACACCTTTGCTATTCTTTCGCACGCGTGACCGTCTCCATAGGGATTGCTTGCCTTTGCCATGGCGTCGTAAGCGTCCTGATCCCTCAGCAAACGGTTAAATTCCGTATAAATCGTCTCCTCGTCCGTCCCCACGAGTTTGAGGGTACCGGCCTTGATGCCCTCCGGACGCTCTGTGGTGTCACGCATCACAAGAACCGGCTTGCCAAGGCTCGGCGCTTCCTCCTGGATCCCGCCGGAGTCTGTCAGGATCAGGTAGCTGCGCGCCATGAAGTTGTGAAAATCCAGCACGTCCAGCGGCTCGATGATGTGGATCCGCTCCTCGCCGCCGAGAATGGCGTCCGCCGTCTCCCGGACGGCGGGATTCATATGGATGGGGTAGATCGCCTTCACATCCGGGTGCTCGTCCATCACCCGGCGGATGGCCCGGAACATCTGCCGCATCGGTTCGCCTAAGTTTTCACGGCGGTGGGCGGTAATGAGGATCAGCCGGCTGCCCGCCGCCCAGTCGAGTTCGGGGTGATGGTAATCCTGGCGCACCGTGGTTTTCAGCGCGTCAATGGCGGTATTGCCGGTCACGAAAATGCCGCTTTCCGGCTTTCCTTCCCGGAGAAGATTCTGCTTCGACAGCTCCGTCGGCGCGAAGTTGTACCGGCTGATGATGCTGACCGTCTGACGGTTGAACTCCTCCGGGTACGGGCTGTAAATATTGTAGGTGCGCAGTCCCGCCTCCACATGGCCCACCGGAATTTGCAGATAGAAACAGGCCAGCGCCGTGACAAAGGTGGTGGTCGTATCTCCATGGACCAGGACCACGTCTGGCCGGACCTTTTCAAGGACCGCCTTGATCCGATTCAAGATATTCGTTGTGATGTCAAACAGCGTCTGCTTGTCCTTCATGATGGAAAGGTCGTAATCCGGGACCACATGGAACGCCTCCAGCACCTGATCCAGCATCTGGCGGTGCTGTCCGGTCACGCAGACCAGGGTATTGATTTCGCTGTGACCCTTGAGCTCGTTCACCAGCGGGCACATTTTGATCGCTTCGGGCCGCGTGCCGAAGACAAGCATCACGGTTTTCATTACAGCTTGTACGCTCCTTCAAACGGACAGATGTTTTGCGTATCGAATACAACTTTGTCCTTCAGCTTGTCCATATTTTCCTTGATCTCGTTATGCTTCACCATGATGACGACCAAATCCACATCCGCGAGGAATTGGTCCAGATCGTGATACTGGTTCGGCACCACGTCGTCGCTGATAAACGGGTCGTAGACCTTCAGCGGCGGGGCCAAATGGCGCTCCTGGCTTTCCAGGAGCTGGAGGGTGGGGGACTCCCGCATATCGTCTACATTTTCCTTATAGGTCAGGCCGTACAGTCCCACCCGGCTGGTGTCGGTCATGCCCTTTTCCTTCATGACCTCATAAATCCGGTTGAGGACAAATTCCGGCATACCGTCGTTGGTTTTCATGGCCTCGTCGATCACCTTCGCCAGGCTGGGATAGTCGCCCACCAGGAACCAGGGATCCACGCTGATGCAGTGTCCCCCCACGCCGGGGCCGGGCTGCAAAATGTTCACCCGGGGGTGCATATTGCAGATCCGAATGATCTCGTACACATCCATATTGTCATGGCGGCAGATTTTCGCCAGCTCGTTGGCAAAGGCGATATTCACCGCCCGGAAGGTGTTCTCCACCACCTTGGTCATCTCGGCGGTGCGGATGTCCGTGACGACGATCTCGCCTTGGCAGAAGGACGCGTACAGCGCCTTGACCCGCTCCCCTACTGCCCGCTCATCGGCGCCGATGGTGCGGTTGTTGTGGAGCAGCTCGTAGACCATATTGCCGGGGATAATGCGCTCCGGCGCGTGGACCAGGTGAATATCCTCCCCAATGACATAGCCCTTCTCTTGAATGGCGGGGCGAACATATTTGTCAATGGTTCCGGGGGAAACCGTGGATTCAATGATGACGGTCGCGCCCTTCGGGCAGACGGTCAGCACCTTTCTCACCGCCGCCACGACGTAGCAGGCGTCCACCTTTTTGCTGAATTTGTCATAGGGCGTGGGGACGGAGACAATATAGGTGTCGGTCACCTGATATTCCGTCGTGAACTGGATCCCGCGCTTGACCGCGTCATGGAAAAGCTCGTCAAGTCCCTTTTCCTTGAAGGTGGTTTTTCCCGCGTTAAGGGTATCCACAAGTTTTTGATTGTAGTCCGTGCCGACGACCTCCACGCCGTGGGAAGCCATCATCAGCGCTGTGGGCAGGCCGATATAGCCCAGACCGATTACATTGACAACCATAGATTATCCTTGCTCCCTATCCTGAAATCCATAAGCGTATAAAAGCCGATCCACCAGCTTGTCTACCCGGTGATTCTCTATCGCGTATTGAACGCCTTTTTCCCCATGAGCCTTCCGCTCTTCAGGCGTCATATGATAAATTTTTTCAATCGTATCTGCCATCGCGCGGGAATCAAAGGGAGGGATCACATACCCGGCGCCGCTGGTGGCAACAGGATCATGCGGGTCGTTGCGTCCATAGATCACGCAGGCCTTCGAGTACATATATTCGTTCACCTTGTTTTTTGAGATGCCGTACTTGAAAGCTTCCTCATGGGTCTTGTGCGCGCAGTGGGCCAAGCAAATATCTGACCGCCGTAACAGCGCTGGGATCGCTTCCTTGCTTATTCGCTCTCCGATATAGACATTTTTCAGACCGTGCTTCTCCGCATAAGCCAGCATTCCCGCTCGTTCCGTCCCGCTGCCCACAAAGACCATTTTGATCGGCAATCCGCGCTCCGCGCAAAGCTTTGCCGCTTCAAGCATCACATAGACGCCCTCGTATTCCATGTAATACCCTGTGAACACGCAGACGAAGGAGTCCTTCATAAAGGACAAAAGCTCCTCCGGTATCAGCCCCACGTTTTCTTCCGCGCTTTGATCGTACCGGGCGCAGTCCAAAGGCTGTTCGATCAAAACAGCCTTTTCTTTTGGAAAGCCCAGCTTCCCGCAGATGTATTGATCCCCGTACAGCATGGAGTAGATGATTTTGTCCGCCCTTTTGTACGCCCATTTTTCGATGGTCCCAAAGAACAGAACCATCGGGTCGTATTTGCTCTTTTCTCCGTTTAAAAGCCACATTTCCGGCCATAGATCCCGCACCTCCGCGATAAAGGGGACCTTGAAACGCTTCGCGATCTTCCCCGCCGCGATCCAGGCCAGCGGATGCACGGAGCAGCCTTCCACAACGTCCGGCTTCCCCAATTCCTTCGCGATTTTCTTATAGTTATGGAGTACCGCCCGATAGAAAGAAAAAACACTCAGGACCCGGTGGATCCCGCGGTTAAAGGAATACCCGTGTGTTTTCAGATATACATAATGGGCATGATCGGCGATCCTCTCTATATGGACTTTTTCTTCCGATATATAAGAATGCGTGAAATGCGAAAACGCTGACGAAATAACCACCACGCGGTAGCCACGTTTTGACAATTCTGTGGCAAAGTCATACTGTCTCGAAATCCCGCCATATTTGGGCTCAGATGAATAGTGGTCCACGATCCATATCGATTTCATTTTTTCTCTGTAACCCCCAGAATGGAGTCATTCAGAGCATCTCCGCGCAATTGCTCCAAATATCCACTCATTTTTGCCTCACACCGCAAGCTTCCAAACACCATGTGCGCCGCCGGCGCCACCGAAATGGGCGCCTTCCCGCTTCACCAGCTCCGGTATGATCTTAATGGTCTGAAAATCATCCGGGTAAAAGACTTCGGAAGCGACCTGGATCTTCAAGTCCGCTTCCTCCATCTTTTCTCAATTTTATACGGTTTCCTTCTCCCGAAGCTGCTCCGCCAGCTCTTCCTGCCGCTTCTCATTCTCCCGCGCGACCTCAAAGCCCTCCGTGCTGCTCTTGCTGAACAGCACACGCACCGTCTGCAATATCAGCTTGATATCCAACAGCAGGGAGTAGTTCTCAATGTACATCAGGTCTAGCCGCAGCTTGTCATACGCGCTGGTGTTGTATTTTCCGTAGATCTGCGCGTATCCCGTCAGGCCGCCCTTGACCTTCAGCCGATACGCGAACTCCGGGATCTCCGCCGAGTATTTCTCCACGTGTTCCACACGCTCGGGCCGCGGCCCGACGATGCTCATGTCGCCTCTCAGGATATTGAGGATCTGGGGCAGCTCGTCGATCCGTGTCGGCCGGATGACCCGTCCCACCTTGGTAACCCGCGGATCCTGCCCCGTCGCCGGGATGGAATGGCCGTCCTTCTCCGCGTCCACGATCATGCTGCGGAACTTCAGAATTTCAAATTCCTTCCCCCACCGGGTCACACGCCTCTGCCGGTAGAACACCGGTCCTCCATCCTCCAGCTTGATCGCGATTGCCGTGACAAGGAAAATCGGAGAGGCTATAATCAGGGCCACCAGAGACAGCGCGATATCCATCGTCCGCTTGAAAAACCGCTGCCCGATCGTCAGGCCGATCCCCCTTACCAGGAGCATCGGCGTGTCCACCGCGGAGATGTTCCTGGCGCCGCGGATCAGAATGTCCGTGATCTTCGGCGCGATGTAAATGCGGATCTGGTTCTTATAACAGTATTTTAAGATATCATTCCGCAGCTCGGCGGATACGTCGTTGACGACCACCGACTCCGCCGCGTCGATCTCCTTGACGAGCTTCTCCCAGGGCTCATGGGCGGAGATCATCTTGCAGACAATGTACCGCTCCTTCCGGGTGTCCAGCTTGAGCTTCATTCCGACCGCTTCGTCCCGGCCGTAAATCATCAGCATGTGGTGCGGCGCGTAAAGGCGCCGATAGATGAACTCATAGAGATAGATAAACGCCGTGCAAACAAACAGGTCCACAACATACAGCGCCAGCAGCGGGATCGGGGTCACCATCCGATTGGAGATCAGGCAGAGCTGGAAATAGGTGATGATGTTCACGATCAGCATGGCGGCCCACTGCGCAAACCCCAAATCGAGCTTGCGCATATTCCCGAACTGAAACCCGTCTGAATTTTTAATGAAGATCCAACTCAGCAGGCCGTATACGCCCATGAGTACATATTTCCCGTTTCCGAGATACCCGGGGAACGGGTCATCCTCGTGCCCATATCTCCAGAACAAATAGTACAGGACAGAAAGCACCGCCACTTCGACAAGGCCTTCCAAAAAACGCACCATGGTTTTTGTGTCGGCACTCAGCTTCTGCCGCTCATCCATTCTCTCTTCACCATCCGTTCTATATCCGGGGAACTTTTTCCGCGCTTTTTCGGAAGGCCACCCCTTCCTACTTGCTCCCCGCGCCCGCTCGGCGCGGCAGCCTTCTCAGGTCCCGGCAGGGCGCGGATCACGGCGGCTTGTCCATTTTGGAGCGAATAACAGAAGCGGCCTGGTATGCTTCCCAACTGTTGGCAAACTGAACCGTGGCCGCTCCTTTCAAAATGCTGTAAAGTATACAAATCGATGATATTGAAACATACCACAAAAAGCGGCGCACTCCGCCTATAGCGAAGTTATTATACAATGCGGCAACTCATTTGTCAATGAAAGATAGACATCATTGGCCCCATTTTCAGAAAAAATAGTGGTTTTGGAGGGAAACGCTCCCATATATTGTATTTTGGGACCATTATGATCTGTCATGTCCCGAAAAGGAAAATAAAAAACAAAATGCCCAGCGTTTAACAAAAGCGGTAAAACATACGCTTTCATGCAAAAAATACAGTTTTGATCCCCCAGGGTTGCTTTTTTTGACCGCTTTTGCTAAAATGGAGGTGAAAAAAAGAAAGAAGGGCGCCGCCATGAGACTCATTCACTTATCGGACCTGCACCTGGGGAAACGGGTAAACGAGTTCTCCATGCTGGAGGATCAGGCGTACATCCTAAAGCAGATTCTTACGATCATCGACGCCGAAAAGCCCCACGCCGTACTCCTGGCCGGAGACGTCTACGACAAAGCCGTTCCGCCCACGGAGGCGGTGGCGCTGTTCGACGAATTTCTGGTGGGTCTGGCCCGGCGGGGGTTAGAGGTGTTCGTCATCAGCGGCAACCACGATTCCCCGGAGCGGATCGCCTTCGGCGCCCGGATCATGGACGCCAGCGGGATCCACCTGGCCCCCGTGTACGGCGGCAGGGTGCCGCCCACGTCGTTAGAGGACGAATACGGCCCGGTGGACGTCTATATGCTCCCCTTTTTAAAGCCCGCCCAGGTTCGGCGGTTTTTCGAGGGCGAGGAGCTGTCCACCTACACGGAGGCGGTGGACCGGGTCCTTCAGAGCATGGACATTGACCAAAAGCGCCGCAACGTGCTTATTACCCACCAGTTTGTCACCGGGGCAAAGCGCTCCGAATCGGAGGAGCTGTCCGTGGGCGGGGCGGACAACGTGGACGCCGGGGTGTTCGCGGCCTTCGACTATGTGGCCCTGGGCCATCTCCACACCCCTCAGAACTGCGGAACAGACCGGATCCGCTACTGCGGCACGCCGTTAAAATATTCCTTCTCGGAGGCCCGGGACGCCAAATCCGTCACCGTTGTGGAGCTTGGGGAGAAGGGAAGCCTCTCCTGCCGGACGGTGCCCCTGACGCCCCTCCACGATTTGGTGGAGCTGAAGGGGACCTATGCCGAGCTGACCTTGAAGGCCTTTTACGAGGGCACCACCTGGCAGGAGGACTACGTCCACATCACCCTGACCGACGAGGAGGACGTCCCCGACGCCGTTGGAAAGCTGCGGACCATTTATCACCGGCTGATGAAGCTGGACTACGACAACACCCGCACCCGGAGCCAGGGGGAACTCCAAGCCCTGGAAGAAATCGAGACCAAGTCGCCCCTCCAGCTCTTTTCCGATTTCTACCAGGGGCAGAACAACCAGCCCATGAGCCGGGAGCAGGCGGACTTTGTGCAATCGCTTATGGAACGCGTATGGGAGGGAGCGCTATGAGGCCGCTGAAACTGACGATTTCCGGGTTCGGTCCCTATGCGGACCGGATCGACCTGGATTTGGAGCGGCTGGGCCAGAGCGGCCTCTACCTGATTACGGGGGACACCGGCGCGGGAAAGACCACCATTTTCGACGCCATCACCTTTGCCCTCTACGGCAGAGCCAGCGGCGACAACCGGGAGCCCGCCATGCTGCGCTCCAAGTACGCCGCCCCCGGCACCCCCACCGAAGTGATTCTGACCTTTTCCTGCGGGGGAAAACTCTACACCGTCCGGCGGAGCCCGGAATACAGCCGCCCCAAGGCCCGGGGGGAGGGCGTGACCGTCCAGAAGGCCGAGGCGGAGCTGCGATACCCCGACGGGCGGGTGATTACCCGGCAAAAGGATGTGGACCAGGCCATCCGGGAGGAGATCTTGGGCATCGGCCGGGAGCAGTTTTTGCAGATCGCCATGATCGCCCAGGGGGACTTTTGGAAGCTGCTCCTTGCCTCCACGGAGGAGCGGAAGGCAATTTTCCGCAGAATTTTCAAGACGGAGCGGTATCAAAAGCTCCAGGACCTGCTCCGGGAGGAGGCCCGGACCCTGGGCGGCCAGTGCGCCCAGCTCCGGGGCAGCCTCCGGCAGTTTATGGAAGGGATTCAAGTGGAGGACGGGGACCCATTTTCCCTGGACCTGGCAAAGGGCCGGGCAGGCGCGCTTCCCATAGAGGACACGGCCCAGCTCCTGGAGGACTGCATTCAGCGGGAGGAGGCCCGGAAAACCGGCCTGACCGGGAAAATCCAGGAGATCGACGGGCAGCTGGCCCAGGTCAACGGGAATCTGGGAAAGCTGGAAGCCCAAGCCAAAGCAAGATCGGACCGGGAGACCGCGGAGCAGGAATGGGTCCAGGAGCGGGAGCGCCACCGGAGCTGGAAGGCCGCCTGGGAGGCGGAACAGGCGAAGGCCCCCGAGGTGGAAAAAATCGGGTCGGAAAAGGCCCGGCTGGAGGCGGAGCTGCCCCGGTATCTTGCCCTGGAAGCCCTTTCGGGGGAGATTCGGCAAAAGCAGGCCGCCCTGGAAGCCCAAAACGAAAAGCTAATCAAGGCGGAGGCCGCTTCCGCCCAGGCCGAGCAGGCCCTTCTGCGGGCAAAGGAGGCGCTTTCCGCCCTCTCCGGAGCGGAGCTGGAATTGGAAAAGCTCCGTTCTCAAAAGGAAAAGGCGGAAGATAAACAGACGCGGCTGGACGCCCTGGCCGCATTGCTTAATAAATACGCTTCGGATGCCCAGCAGCTCCTGCGGAAGCAGGAGGACTATGTGGCGGCATGCCACGCCGCCTCGGAAAAGGAGGCGCTGTTCCGGGAAAAGCGTCAGGCGTTTCTGGACGAGCAGGCCGGGATCATTGCCGGGACCCTGGAGGACGGGAAGCCCTGCCCCGTCTGCGGCTCCCTGGACCACCCCCATCCGGCCCGCAAGTCTGAAAACGCCCCCACGGAGGCGGAGCTGAATAGGTTGGAAAAGGACGCCAACGCCGCCCAGCTATCCTCCCAGGAAAAAAGCCGGGCCTGCTCCGGGGCAAAGGCCAGTCTGGAAACCTTCCGCCAAGAGCTGGTCGAACGGATCCAGGCCCTCTGGCCCGGCGCTTCCCTCCAGGACGCGCCGGAGCGGGTGAGCCGGGAGCGTACGCAGACCGCCCAGGCCCTGGGGCATTTGGGGGAGGCCATTTCCCTGGCGGCGGGGCGGCAGGCCCGGAAAGCGGCTCTTGAGAAGAACATCCCTCAAAAGGAAGAGGCGCTGACGGGTCTAAAAGCGGATTTGGAGAAGATTCGGGCGCAAAAAGCGGCGGCAGCGGCGGATATCGCCGCGAAAAAGAGCCAATTCGACAAAGAGCGGCAGCGTCTGCGGTTTGAAAGCCACCACCAGGCGGAGGAACAGCTCCGGCAGCTGGAGGATCAATACAAGCAAGGAAAAGACGCCTGGTCCCAGGCTCAGACCGCTTTTCACAATTCCGAAGTGGCGCTGGCCACCCTGGAAGCCAAAATAGCGGCCCTGGACCGGCAGCTCTCCGTCACCTTGGATTTGGATGAAGGGGCGGAAAAGCAAAAAAAGAACGCCCTCCTGGCCCAGCGGGCAGGGGCGGAGGAGGCCCGGGCGGGTATCGACCGGCGGCTGGCCGTCAACCGGCCCGCCCTGAAAAACATCCGGGAAAAGGCCGGCGATCTGGCGGCGCTGGAAAAGCGGCTGACCTGGCTGGAGGCTCTGAGCAAAACCGCCAACGGCGCCATCCCCGGGAAGGGAAAGATCACCCTGGAGGCCTACATCCAGACCACCTATTTCGACCGGATCCTCCGCCGGGCCAATCTGCGGCTGATGGTCATGTCGGAGGGCCAGTACGAGCTTCGGCGGCAGCGGGAGGCGGATAACTACCGAAGTCAAAGCGGGCTGGAGCTGGACGTGATCGACCACGCCAACGGCACGGAGCGCAGCGTCAAGACCCTCTCCGGCGGCGAGTCCTTCCTGGCGTCCCTGGCCCTGGCCCTGGGCCTCTCCGACGAGATCCAGTCCGCCGCCGGCGGCGTCCGACTGGACGCCATGTTTGTGGACGAGGGCTTCGGCTCCCTGGACGACAGCGCCCGGGACCAG
>CANQKY010000032.1 GCA_947624575.1 uncultured Clostridia bacterium | reverse complement strand
GAGAGGAGCAATGCGCCTGTCCGTTTGAGCATTTGTTTCATCATAATCCTTCCTTTCCGTTTCGGCTAATGTCAAAAGGTATACTTTTTGACATTAGCCGGTCGAAAGGCAAAAAATGAGAAAGTTTTCAAAAAAGCAGTCAAAAAATCTCGAAAATGCTTGCGTTTATCGCCAATTTGTGGTATGATAAGCAGGAAATACGGCACTATCAAAAAGTATACTTTTTGATAGCAATTTTTTAGTCAAAATCTTTGCTATGCCGTGAAACGATACCTTTCACAAAAAAACCTCCTGCCTGTCAAAACAGGCAGGAGGTTTTTTTGCGCCTTATTTTACAAAGTGCTACTTATAATGCTCGATCGCCTGTGCGACGATCTTGACGGCGTCCTCGGCGCCGACCACCTCGTTCACCGCGGTCTCCTTTCCCTCCAGCTCCTTATAGACCCGAAAGAAATGCACCATTTCATCGAATATGTGGGACGGCAGCTCCGCAATGTCGCGGTAGGTATTGTAGGTGGGATCGTTAAAAGGAATCGAGATAATCTTCTCGTCCATCTTGCCGTTGTCCATCATGATGATCGCACCGATCGGGTAGCAGCGTACCATGGTCATTGGGTGAATGGATTCGGAGCAGAGCAGCAGCACATCTAAGGGGTCCAGGTCGTCCGCATAGGTGCGGGGGATAAAGCCGTAGTTTGCCGGATAGTGGGTGGAGGTATAGAGAATGCGGTCCAGCTTCAACAGACCGGTTTCCTTGTCCAGCTCGTACTTGTTTTTGCTGCCCCGCTCAATTTCGATCACGGCAACGTAATCGGTCGGTGTGATCCGGCTCGGATCAATGTGATGCAGAATGTTCATAGCGTCTCCTCCTTATTTTGTGATGTGAACGCCGCACTGTGCGACCATCTGTCCCAGTATTCCGATTGCGGCGGCTGCCTCGACCACCGGCACGGCGCGCGCCACCACGCAGGGATCATGCCGTCCGTGTACCGAAATAGTCGTGTTTTCGCCGGTTTTTAGGTTGATTGTCTCCTGTGTGCGGGAGATAGAGGGGGTCGGCTTGAACGCCACCCGAAGCAAAATCGGCATTCCGGTCGAGATGCCGCCGAGAATCCCGCCCGCATGGTTGGTTTTGGTGGCGATCTGTCCGTTTTCCGCGATAAACGGATCGTTGTTCTCACTGCCGTAATGGGCGGAAGCGTCAAATCCGTCACCGAAGGAAACACCCTTGACTGCCGGAATGCCAAACAGCAGGGAGGAAAGCGTATTTTCGATTCCGTCGAACATCGGGGAGCCGATTCCGGCTGGGAGTCCGGTCACGCCGCACTCCACCACGCCGCCGACCGAATCCTCCCGCAGGCGGGCGTCGTTGATGCAGGCGATCATTTTCTCGCCCGCCGCATCGTCCAGAACGGGGAAATCCTTTTGTCCGGCGGCTTTCAAAATCTCTGTTGACAGTGAAACGG
The DNA here is from genome assembly GCA_947624575.1 of uncultured Clostridia bacterium. Lineage (GTDB taxonomy): Bacteria > Bacillota > Clostridia > Oscillospirales > Ruminococcaceae > CANQKG01. The sequence goes on along the minus strand of CANQKY010000032.1, from coordinate 21,264 downwards.
ACGGAAAAGCACGGTCGGTTATATCCCGGATCGACAGGATATGAGCGCCGATCTGCACACCGACCTGCTCCAAAATCTGGATACAAATGCCGCCTGCAAGGGTGAGCGGGGCGGTCAGCCTGCCCGAAAAATGTCCGCCCCCTCTGGGGTCATTCGCACCCTGATACCGAAGATAACCGGTATAGTCTGCATGCCCGGGGCGGGCGAGCGCGGCAATATCCCGATAGCTTTCCGATTTGACGTCATGATTGTGGATCACGGCAGCCAGCGGTGTGCCGGTTGTTTTCCCTTGATAGATGCCGGACAAAAATTCAGGCTGATCGGTTTCGGTCCGCGCGGTCGAGGTGGTATCACCCTTTTTAGCAGTCCTCCGCGCCGTAAAGGCGGTTAGCTTGTCAAGGTTGATCGGCATTCCGGCAGGCAGATGATCCAGCACCATGCCGATCCCATTGCCGTGGGATTCGCCGAACAAGGTCAGCTTAATTCCGTGCGTCCAGGTCGAGGACATTTACAACACCTCCCAAAGCCTTATAATCACGATAAAAATCGGGGTAGGATTTTTCCACGCTTTCCGCACCGGTCAAAACCACCGTTTCCTTGCAGCGTGTCGCGGCAATCGCCGCCGACATGGCAATCCGGTGATCGTTCCAGCTGTCGGTTTTGCCGCCGAGCAGCGCGGGAACACCGGTGATAGACAATGCGTCCGGTGAAGCGGTCACCTTTCCGCCAAGGGCACTCATACACTCGGTCATGGCGGCGAGCCGGTCGCTTTCCTTGATCCGCAGGCGGGCGGCATCGGTGATATGGGAAACGCCGCTGCAGAAAGCGGCAAGTACAGTGAGGATCGGTACCAGATCGGGAATATCCCGAACCGAAACGGTAAAGGCGGAAAGGGGCGCAGGGGACACGGTAACCGCGTGATCTTCCGCTGTCACCTTTGCACCGCACTCTTTCAAAATGGAAAGGATCGCCCGATCGCCCTGTGTGGAATCGGGATTTAAGCCGGTGACGGTGACCGGCGCGCCGATAGCACCTGCGGTCAGGAAAAAGGCTGCCTGTGAATAGTCGCCCTCCACAGTGGCATCGCAGGGGGTATATGCCTGCCCGCCGGGGATCAGATAGCCGTCCGCCGTTTCAGTGACGGTGATCCCGTACTGTTCCAGCGCCGCTAAAGTCATAGCAACATAGGGGCGGGATTCCAGCCACCCTTTTATTTTAATGCGGCTTTCCTGCAGCAGCAGGGGAAGGGCAAACAAAAGCCCGCTTAAAAACTGTGAGCTGATGCCGCCGTCGATCACAAAATCGCCGCCGGTCAGTCCGCCGGAGATCGAAAAGGGCATGGTGCCGTGATAGTCAAGCCGTATGCCGTGGCAGGGAAGTTGTTCGACATAGGGGGTGATCGGACGGCTTGGGAGCTTTCCCGCGCCGTGAAATTCGGCGGTCACGCCGAGCGCCGCCGCAATCGGGATCAAAAAGCGGAGGGTAGAGCCGGACTCATGGCAGGGCAAAACAGCATGATCAGGGGACGTCGTGATCCCGTCCACCACTGCCGTGCTACCGGTACAGTCGATCTTAGCTCCCAGAGCCTTTAGCGAAGCGATGGTCGCGCGAATATCCTGCGAAAAAGCGAGGTTTCGGATCACCGATCTGCCCTTTGCGAGCGCCGCGCAGATCAAAAGGCGGTGGGACATACTTTTGGAAGGGATCGCCGCCACCGTTCCCTGCAAAAGCGATGGCGAGAACTCAGCCCGCATGAGGCGCACCTTCCTTTTTGAGAAATCCGAGCAGATCGTCCACCGAGATCTGATAGGGGTAAGCCTTCCCGATCTCTTTGAGCAGTACAAGTGAAATCCGGTTTTCCGCCCGCTTCTTGTCGTGAACGCAACCGTCATAATACTCTTGCGGGGTCATCGGCGTCTCCACCGGCAGATGATGCTTTCTAAGGCAGCTTCGCAATGCTTCGGTCGTGCCGGAGGCGGTCAACCCGTATTCCTCCGACAGCGCAGTCAGCGTTGCCATGCCGATTGCCACACCACAGCCGTGAGTGTAGGTTTCATAATGAAAATGCCGCTCGATCGCGTGTCCGAGGGTATGACCGAAATTGAGCAGCATACGGGTGCCGTGGTCAAATTCGTCCGCTTCCACCACCTGCCGTTTGATGTCGATACAGGTGTAGATGATTTTAGCAAGATGCGTTTTGATATCCTCCTCGGCAATCAGCCGGAACAGGTCTTGATCCCAAATGCAGCCGTATTTGATCGCTTCGGCAAGCCCGTCGGCAAAAATCTCGTCCGAAAGGGTGTCCAGTGTGTCGAGCGAGCAGATCACAAGGCTCGGCTGCCAGAACGAGCCGATCAGATTTTTTCCTGCGGCGATATTGACCGCCGTTTTGCCGCCGACCGAGGAATCGATCTGCGCCAACAGGGTGGTGGGGATCTGGATAAATTCGATCCCGCGCAGATAGGTGGCGGCACAGTAACCGGTCAGATCGCCGACCACTCCTCCGCCCAGCGCCACCAGAATATCCTTTCTGGTGATCGCATGCTCCGCCAGAAATTCATACAGCTTCAATAATATGTCGTGCGATTTGGAGGTTTCTCCATGCGGTATGACGAAAACCGAAACGGTAAAACCGGCGCGGCGCATGGAGACTTCCACCGTCTCACGGTAGAGGGGGTCCACATGGTCGTCGGTGACGATCACGGCTGCCGCCGCCTTGGTCACGCGGCGGATCAGCTCGCCGCTTTGCTCCAATAAATGCTGATCCAGCAGAATATCATATTGCCGGCTGGCATTTACATGAATTTTTTGCATGATATTCCCGTTCTCCTTTTATAAAACCAGATTCTGGAACGCCGCCTGCCGCCGGATTGCCTTCATGGTGTGGTCAAACTGGTCGGGTGTGAGCGCCTGCGCGCCGTCACAAAGGGCGTGCTTCGGGTCGTTGTGTACCTCGATCATGATTGCGTCCGCGCCGCAGGCGACCGCCGCTAATGACAGCGGTTCCACCAGATAGGGGATCCCCGTCGCGTGAGAGGGGTCTACCATGACCGGCAGATGCGTTAAGTGCTTGAGAAGCGGCACGGCGGACAGATCAAGGGTGTTGCGGGTCATCGTCTCAAAGGTGCGAACGCCGCGCTCGCAGAGGATCACATTCCGGTTGCCGCCCGCCATGACATACTCGGCGCTCATCAGAAATTCCTCGATCGTGTTGGCAAGACCGCGCTTGAGCAGAATCGGCTTGTCGCAGTGACCCAGCTCCTTAAGCAGCTCAAAATTCTGCATATTTCGTGCGCCGACCTGTATCACATCTACATCGGAGAACAGGTCGAGATGGTCGATGCTCATGATTTCGGAAACGATCGGCAGACCGGTCACCTCCCGCGCTTTTTTGAGATAGGTGAGTCCGGTCGCGTGCAGTCCCTGAAACGCATAGGGACTGGTGCGCGGCTTAAAAGCGCCGCCCCGCAAAAACGTGGCGCCGGACGCCTTGACGAGCTTTGCAATCTCAGTCACCTGCTCCTCGCTTTCGACTGAGCAGGGACCTGCCACCACTTTCAGCGTGCCGCCGCCGATCTGTTCAGTACCCACCTTAATAATGGTGTCATCGGGGTGAAACTTCCGGTTTGCTTCCTTATACGGCTCCTGAATCCGGCTGATGGATTCCACACAGCCCCGCGAGTAGATCTGATCGGTGTCCACCCTTGCGGTATCACCGACCAGCGCCAGAACGGTTTTCTGGTCGCCGCGGATCACATTGATCTTAATGTTTTGTTCCTCTATCCACTCCAGCAGCTCTTTTACGCTTTCCTGCTGTGCATTTTGCTTGAGTACTACGATCATAAAGTTGAATTTCCGCCTTTCGTTTTTTGTTTTTTCTATTGTAAATCATTTTAGAGGAAAAATCAAGCAAACAGCAAAACATGGTTCTACTCATTCCGCGACCGGCATAATAATATACCGTTTTAGGAACAAAAGGAGTGGACAAGATGCCGCATTCTTCCTATATCGCCGCGATAGAGCGGCTGCCGGCGGAGATACAAACGCCGCTGCGTGCGGTCGGTGATGAGATACAAAAGCAGGTGATGGAGATACGGCTGCGGTGCGGACAACCATTACAGCTGCGCGGCGGACACGGGACGTTTTATCTTTCCGCCGGCGGCGCTGTGTCCTTAGCACCTCGGTCGGACAACCTGATCGTTTCCCGCCGTCTGCTTTCCGACTGCCTGCGGAGAATCTGCGAGGACTCGGTACATAGCTATGAGCGGGAATTGGCAGCCGGATTTTTGACCCTGTCGGGCGGACATCGGGTCGGCATCGTGGGGAAGGCAGTGGTACAGGACGACTCTGTAACCGCCATACGGGAGATCAGCGGCATGAATCTGCGGATCGCGCGGCAGATCGAGGGAGCCGCCGCGCCGCTCTATCCGCTTTTGGAGCAGTGGGGCGGCATTTTGCTGGCGGGTGAGCCGGGCAGTGGAAAGACCACCGTGCTGCGCGATTTGATTTTGGCGGCTTCGACCGGAAAAACGGGGAGACGGTACACCGTTTCGGCGGTGGACGAGCGGGAGGAGATCGGCGGCGCAAGATATGGCGAGCCGCAGTTTCGGCTCGGTGAGACGACCGATCTGCTCAGCGGCTATCCGAAGGCGAAAGGCATGGAGATCGCCCTGCGCGCCATGTCGCCCGACTGGATCGCCTGTGATGAGATCGGGAATGACGACGAGGCGGCACAGATATTGCAAAGCATGCACAGCGGTGTGCGGGTTATGGCAACGGTACATGCCGGTCAAAGGGAAGATTTGGTAAGCCGTCCTCTGATCCGGCGGCTGTTGGGGGCAGGTGTGTTTTCGAGCGTTGTGTTTCTCGGCAAAAATCCGCCCGGCAGGTGTGTGGATTTGATCGAGCTTGGGAAAGGGGAGCTGCCGCATGATCTGGAAAGTCTGCGGCTGCGTTAGTTTGATGATCGCAGGTTCCCTCTGCGGGATCTGGAAAGCGCAGCAGATGGACAGGCGGGTGCAGACCCTGCAGGCGTTCGAATGGCTGCTCAAACGGATCGAAGCGGAGATACGGTATACCCGCACGCCGACCGCGGAAATTTTTGCCGGTTTTCTTGCCGATCCGACTTTCTCAAAGCTGAGCTTTTTGCCGGAGCTTGCCGCATCGCTTCGCCGTGCAGAGCCCTTTGCCGAAGCATGGGAAAGGGCAATATGCGGCGCGGCGCCGGTCATGCAGTGGACCAAAGCGGACAGCCGAACGGCGCTGTTGCTTGGCGGAATACTCGGCGCCGCCGATGCCGAAAGCCAAAGCGAGGCGATCGCCCTGCTGGAAGCGGGGCTTGCCGCACAGCAGGAAGAAGCGAAAAAAAACAGCCAAACGCTGGGACGAATGTACCGTTCGCTCGGCGTTCTGGCTGGGATCGGAATGGCGCTGCTTTTTGTGTAGGGAAGGAGAAAGCATATGGATGTGGATTTGATTTTTAAGATCGCCGCCGTCGGGATTATCGTGGCAGTGCTGAATCAGGTGCTGATCCGCTCGGGCAGGGAGGAACAGGCGATGCTGACCACCCTTGCGGGGCTGATCGTGGTGCTGATGATGCTGGTCTATGAGATCAAAGACCTGTTCGACGTGGTAAAAACGATCTTTGACCTCTGGTAAGGGTTATGAGCTTTCTGTTTTCGGTATTCGGCATTGCGATCACGGCGGCGGCAGCCGCGCTGCTTCTGCGGCAGTATTTGCCGCAGTATGCGCTGCTCATCACACTGGGCGGAGGACTGCTTCTCTTTTTCTTTGTGCTGCTGCAGTTGGGCGACGCCTTTTCCGCGCTGCGCCGTCTGCTCTCCATGACCGGAGCAGACCTCGGCAATGTCGGTATCCTGCTCAAGGCGCTGGGCGTCTGCTATCTCACCCAGCTTGGCGCGGACTGCTGTCGGGACGCGGGTGAAACGGCACTGGCAGGCAAGGTGGAGCTTGCGGGCAAAGCGGCGATCTTGCTTTTGTCGCTTCCGCTGTTTGAAGAACTGATCTCCTTTGTGGAGCGGCTCATTCGTCTGTGACGCACTGGTCGGCAAACCAGCGGTAGAGCTCCGGCGCCGCTTTTTTGAGCGAGATCGGACGAAAATCCGTGCCGGTAAAGCAGTGACAGCTTTCGGCGGTTACCGATACCTGACCGGTCGTCAGATCGCGGATCAGATACCGCACCCAAAAGCGGGAAGGTGTAAGCCGTGTGATGGCAGTTTCCACCTCCAGCTCGTCCCCGAACGCGGCGGGGCGGGCGTATTGACAGGAAACCGACACCACCGGTATCAAAATCCCCTGTGCTTCCATACTGCGGTAGGATACACCCCGCGCGTCCATCAAAGCGATCCGCGCTTCCTCCAGATACCGGATATAGTTGGAATGGTGGACAACTCCCATGCGATCCGTTTCGTAATAGTACACCTTGCGGTGATAGCGGTATGCTTCCATATTGACCCCTCACTTTGCCGTCATCGTACCACATTTTACAGGAAAAGTCAAAGAAGTGATGTTTATGAAAATTTGCCGTCTTGTCTGTATGATGACCTTTTTGATTCTCGGCTTGACCCTGCCGGTATCGGCGGCAATGACGGACACCGATCAAACCGTCTCCGCTTTGCTCGAGGCGGGAGGCGGCGAGGAACTGATGGACTTTCTGCCGCAGGAGACAAAGGACGCGATGGAGGAAGCGGGGCTGTCTGTTTCGCCGGAGAGCATTCTTAATTTCTCGCTGCGCGATCTGTTTTCCTCCCTGAAAGAGCGGGCGACGGCAGAACTCAAGGAGCCGATACACCTGTTCGCCCTCACCTGTGGTGTACTGCTGCTTTCGGCATTGCTCGGCGGTTTGGGAAGTGCCGAGGGCGGAGCAGAGTATCGGCAGGCGTTTCATCTGGTGTCGGTGCTGACGATCTGCGCCGTGCTGCTCCGCCCGCTTTGGGAGCTGATCACAAGGGTGGTGGACGCCGTCACACAGGGCAGCAATTTTCTTTTGAGCTTTATACCGGTCTTTACCACTGTGCTGACCACCAGCGGCAAACCGGCGTCCGCCCTGACTTATCACGCCGCACTTTTTTCCGCCGTGCAGGTGTTGTCGCAGACGGCGGTTCATACCTTGCTGCCGCTGTTACAAATTTATCTTGCCTTTTGTATTGTCGGCAGTATTGAACCGATGCTCCGCCTTGATGCGGCAGCGCAGTCGGTCAGAAAGGCGGTGACCTGGTTGATCGGCTTGGGACTCACCCTCTTTGTCGGTCTGTTGTCCTTACAGGGAATGGTGGCGAATGCCGCCGATACGCTGACGACCCGTACCGCTCGCTTTGTCATCAGCAGCGCCGTTCCGGTGGTGGGCGGCGCGGTGAGCGAGGCATTCACCTCAATCCAAAGCTGTCTCGGTGTGGTGCGCTCGGCGGTCGGCACCTTCGGCGTGCTTGCCTGCCTGTTTCTCTTTCTGCCAAGTATTCTGTCGGTGCTTTTGCACCTGCTGATTATGCAGGGTGCCGTACTGGTGGGGGATTTGCTGGGGGTGGAGCGTGTGACCGGTCTTTGCCGTGCCGCCGTCACCGTTTTGACCATGCTGCTCGGCATTTTGATCTGCTTTTCGCTTTTTGTGATCGTCGCGACCACCATGATGATCCTGCTTGCAAACGGAGGCTGAAATGGAAACGATCCGTACCTTTGTGCTGTCGGTCTGCATCACCGCCATTTCCACCTCGGTGTTGACTATGCTCCTTCCGCCGGAGCGAAGCGGTATGCGGCAGATGATGCGGTTTGCGGTGACCGCGTTCTTTTTAAGCTCGCTTCTGCTCTCTCTTTTTTCGGTGCGGGAGCTGCCAAAGCTCTCCCTGCCGGACGAGAGCGCCGACATGGCAAAAACTGATTTGCAGGAGGAGACAGACCGTCAGTTGCTCACGTTGACCGAACAAAATTTAGCCGAAACGCTTTCCGCCGCCCTCACAAGAGAGGGGATCACGGCAGAAAATATTTCGGTGGAAGCACATATCACCGAGTCGGGCGGCATAGAGATTAACAAGGTGGTCTTGTCTCTGCCGACGGCGGAGTGGGAACGCGGGAGGGCGGTCATAACGGGAACGCTCGGTTCCGGCGTTGAGATCATACAGGAGGAATAAAGAAATGGAGCAAATGAAAAAGCTGACCGCACGGCTGAAAAAGGTGCGTAAGAGCAGTATCATTTTGCTGTTGGGGTTCGGCGGAATGCTTTTGATCCTGCTGTCACAGTTGACCGGTGTTCCAAAAGCGGCGGGGCAGGAGGAAAAAGGAAGTGAAAATCACGCGGAAGCGTACCGAACCGAGCTGGAAGCAAGGCTTTTGTCCCTGATCCAAAAAATGGACGGCGTCGGGAAAGCGGAGCTGATGATTACAATGGACAGCGGTACCGAATATCTCTATGTAAACGAGGAAAAAACCAGTACGGACGAAACCGAAGACGCCGATCAGGAGAGCAATAAGACCCAGCGCAGAGAATCGAATGAAAAAAGTGTGACCGTGCTGGGCGGCACCGAGGCGTTGCTCCAAAAGGAAAAGGAGCCCACGGTGCGCGGCGTGATCGTGATTTGCGAGGGAGGCGATGACATAAAGGTAGAAAGGCAGATCACCGACGCGGTGACTGCCGCGCTGCATATTACCTCTGCCAGAGTTTGCGTGGCAAAAATGGCAGCAACACAACAGTAAGGGGAGACATGAAAATGAAGATGAACATGATTATCGGGAAAAAGCAGATTCTGCTGGCGGCGCTGGTGGTGGTGCTGGGCGCGGCAGTCTATATCAATTACCGCTATGCCGCCGGTTCTGACCTGATACGGGAGAGCGATACGGCGAAAAACTATGGTGACACACAGCTGGTGGATACCAATGTGGAGAACGAGGCGATGAACGAAAACGCACCGGCAGAGGACAGCGATTATTTTGCCAGTGCCCGCCTGAGTCGGGAGAAAAGCCGTGATGAGGCGGTTGAGACGATGGCACGCATGATGGAAAACGGCGATACAGCCGACGAGGTGGGTGAAACGGCGCTTCAGATCACCACGGCGATGGAGAAGGAAGCGGATATCGAGAGCCTTGTCAGGGCAAAGGGCTTTACAGACTGCATCGCCTATGTGGACGCCGATACGATCAGTGTGGTCGTGCAGGCGGAGTCGCTGGAATCGGAGCAGATCGCCCAGATTCGCGATATCGTGCTGGGCAACAGTGATATTGCGGTGGAAAATATTAAAATTGTGGCGACAAAATAAAATGGTTGTTTCTTTCCCTGTTTTTTGTTATAATGAGGATAACGAACAGGGCGGGAGGCTATTTTGATGGAACTGAACAAAAAAAGCACGGTGGGTCGGCTGAAGATCGCGGACGAGGTTATCCTGTCCGTTGCCCGTCAGGTGGTAGGCGATATATCGGGCGTGTACAGCCTTGCGGAGCCTGCCGCTTCTCTGACTGGATTTTTGCTGCCCAAGCGGGTGACTGCGCCGATCCGTCTGTCCTTTAACGGCGATGTGGCTGTGATCGAAATCAGTGTTTTGCTGAAGTACGGCTGTCGGATTCGTGAGGTCGCGGAGGAAATCCAACGTTCGGTCAAATCCGCCGTGCAGGATATGTGCGGTCTTACTGTTTCCAAGGTACATGTCAATATTTCCGGCATTGTCTTTCCGGACGGTAAATAACGGGCAGATTTGGCATGAAACGACATGATATGCGGAAAAACGCCTTTCTTCTGATCTTCGCGCAGAGCTTTCATACCGATTCAGAGGAAACACAGCTGGCGCTTGCGAAGGACTCCGATCTGGTGCAGATAAGCCCTTCGGTCGCCGCCTATTTTAACGGCGTTGTCGCGCATCAAAACGATCTGGACGCCGTGATCGGGCGGCATCTTAAAAACTGGACGATCAACCGCATTTCGCGGGTGTCGCTGGCGATCCTCCGCTTAGCGGCGTATGAGCTGACCGTTTTGTCCGAGACCGATCCGCCGATCATCATCAACGAGGCGGTCGAGCTGTCCAAGGAATTTGCCACCAAAGAGGACGCCGCTTATGTCAACGGCGTGCTGGGTGCGATCGCGGCGGAGCGGTAAGATGCAGTTTTTGGGGATTGACACCAGCAATTACACCACCTCGGCAGCTCTGTATGACACTGCCGCAGGTATCATACGAATGGAAAAGCAGCCTCTCCCTGTTCGGGAAGGGGCGCTCGGGCTGCGTCAAAGTGACGCGATGTTTGCACATACAAAACAGATAGCCGCACTGTTGCGCCGTCTCACGGCAAACGGTGTGGTTTCTGCGTTATCGGGGGTCGGGGTATCCGCCTTTCCCCGGCGGGAAAGCGGCTCCTATATGCCCTGCTTTTTGGTCGGCTGGGCGGTGGCGGAATCGATCGGTGCGATGTACGATTTGCCGGTTCATCTGCTCTCTCATCAGGAAGGGCATATCCTTTCGGCACTGTATAGCGCGGGGGTGTCCCATCTGCCGGAAAACGGAATCTATGCCGTCCACCTGTCGGGCGGCACGACTGACTGCCTTCTGGTGACTGCCGATGAGGAACATCTGATCTCGGTCAAATTGCTTGCTTCCTCCCTTGATCTCAAGGCGGGACAGGCGGTGGATCGGGTCGGGCAAATGCTGGGACTGTCCTTTCCGGCGGGTCCCGCACTGGAAAGGCTTGCCATGGCATGCGGCGAAACGGTGCGGGTGCCAAAGCCGACCTTGCGAGGTGCCGATTGCTCGTTGTCCGGTGTGGAAAATCGCTCTGCGCGGCTTTATCAGGAGGGAAAACCGCCCGAATATGTCGCAAGGTTCTGCCTTTTGTCGATTGGTGAGACGGTCGCCTCCATGCTGCGGGCGGTGATAAAGGAGCATGGCAGCCGTCCGGTTCTGTTTGCGGGCGGCGTGATGTCCAACCGGCTGTTACAGGCGGAGCTTCTGGACAAGTTTGAAGGCTATGTGGCGGAGCCTGCTTTTTCGGCGGACAATGCGGCAGGCTGTGCGCTGTATGCGGCGGGAATGGAGTATCAACAATGGAAAGACGCGTGATCGGCATTTCCGATGTGGCAAAATATGTAAAAACGCTGATTTCCCGCGACGGCGTGCTGGAGGGCATCTGGGTGCGCGGGGAGATCTCCAATTTCACCAACCATGTCAAAAGCGGGCATTTTTACTTTTCGATGAAGGACGAGAGCTGCTCGATTCGCGCGATCATGTTTCGTCCCGATGCCTCCAAATTGCAGTTCATGCCCGAAAATGGCATGAGCGTGCTGGCATTTTGCAGCGTCCGCCTGTTCGAGCGGGACAGCGTGGTGCAGCTTTACTGTACGGCGTTGGAGCCGGAGGGCGTGGGCGCGCTTCAGATCGCCTTTGAGCAGCGCAAGAAAAAGCTGGAAGCGGAGGGTCTGTTTGATCCGGCGCATAAAAAACCGATCCCCCGCTATCCGCAAAAGGTGGGCGTCGTCACCTCCAAAACAGGCGCGGCATTGCAGGATATCCTCAATATTCTGCGCAGGCGGTATCCTGCCGTGACCGTTGTGCTTTCTCCGGCACTGGTGCAGGGAGAAAACGCACCGGCTTCCATTGCGCGGGCGATCATGCGCTGTGCGCTGATACCCGATCTCGATGTGATGATCGTCGGGCGGGGCGGTGGCTCGATCGAGGACCTTTGGGCGTTCAATTCGGAGGAAGTGGCAAGAGCTATTTTTGATTGCCGCGTTCCGATCATATCGGCAGTCGGGCATGAAGTTGATTTTACGATCGCGGATTTTGTCGCCGATCTCAGAGCGCCGACCCCTTCCGCGGCGGCGGAGCTTGCCGTGCCGGAGCTGTCGGCACTTCATAAAACTATCGACAATACGGGAATTATGTTGTATAATTATGCGGGAAGATTTATACAGCGGCAAAACGAGCGGTATGTATCGCTTGCAAAGGGACTGCGTGCCGCTTCTCCGGCAGGGCAGATGCGGGAGGATCTGGCGGTACTGCGGCAGCTTTGGCTGCGGCTCGGTTCCGCCGCTCAGGGAGCGATGGCGGAGCGAACGCAAACGGTCACAGCGTTGGCGGCAAAGCTCGATTCCCTCAGTCCGCTTCGTGTCTTGTCACGGGGCTATACGATCACCTATCTGGACGATCGCACACCGGTGCAGTCGGCAAGTCAGGTGAAGGCGGGCGAACGGCTCACCACCGTAACAGCCGACGGAACGATTCTAAGTGAGGTTATCAAGACAGATGGCAGCAGAACAGATGAAATTTGAAGACGCAATGCAGGAGCTGGAGGAGGTCACCAAAAAGCTGGAAGGCGGCAGCCTTTCTCTGGCGGAGTCGCTCACGGTCTATGAGCGCGGGGTAGAGCTTTTGACCTATTGCAAGAAAACGCTGGATCATGCTCAGCTGCGCCTGCAGGAGCTGACGGACAAAGCAAAGGGGGATCCGCATGACGAATCGGGAGCTTCAGGAGCGGTATCGGCAGAAAATTGAAGCTGCGCTTGAGCGCGTGCTGACCTTTCCGCCTTTGCCGCAGGAGGAGGTATTCTCCGCCATGCGGTATAGCCTGACAGCGGGCGGAAAACGGCTGCGGCCGATCTTGACCCTTGCGTTTTGCGAGGCCTGCGGCGGTGAGGTGTCCCATGCGCTGCCGTTTGCGGCGGCGGTTGACTTGATTCACTGTTATTCGCTGATCCATGACGACCTCCCCTGTATGGACGATGACGATCTGCGGCGCGGCAAGCCCTCCTGCCACAAAAAATACGGCGAAGCGATGGCACTGCTGGCAGGGGACGGACTTCTGACCGCCGCGTTTCACTGCATTTCCAATGCCCCACGGCAATACGGCACCGATCCCGACGCCGCCCTTCGCGCTGTCGAGCGGCTTTCCCACTATGCCGGTGTTTTGGGTATGATCGGCGGGCAGGTCATGGACCTGGCGGCGGAAAACCGCACGGTCGATGCCGACTGGCTGCGGCAGATGCACGAGGGGAAAACCTCCGCTTTGATACAGGCAGCCTGTGAGCTGGGCGTTCTGGCAGGGGGCGGCGATGAACATGATTTGTCGGCAGCCGCCGATTTCGGGCTTCATTTGGGGCTTGCCTTTCAGTTTATTGACGATATTCTCGATGTTACGGCGACCGAGGAACAGCTCGGCAAGCCGATCGGGAGTGATGACCGGCAGCATAAGACCACCTGCGTGACCCTCTACGGGCTGGAGCGGGCGCGTCAGCTTGCGGCGGAGAGCACCGCGCTGGCGCTCGATGCACTGCGGCATTTCGGTTCGCCGCCGTTTCTCTGTGCGCTTACAAGGCAGATGCTCGAACGGGATCACTGAAGTGTAAAAAGTAAGGAAGTGGGAAGGATTCATGTCCGCTTTGTTGGATCTGACAAGAAACCATGCTTTGATCGCCGCTGTCGTTTCCTGGGTGGCAGCGCAGGTCATCAAGACCATACTGACCCTGATTAAAACCCACAAGTTCGAGCCGGAGCGGTTGTTCGGCGCGGGCGGTATGCCGAGCGCCCATTCTGCCGCCGTCTGCTCACTGACCCTTGTGATCGCGCGGACAAACGGGCTTGATTCCGCACAGTTTGCGATCTCCTTTATTCTTGCGGCAGTGGTGATGTATGACGCGATGGGCGTCCGCCGTGCGGCGGGCGAACATGCTCGCGTTCTCAATGTGATCATGCGCCAGCAGGAGCCGGAGGATATCCTCAGCTACCTCAACAAAAAGAAAAAAGAGCTCAAGGAGATTCTGGGGCATACGCCGCTGGAGGTCATAAGCGGCGCACTTTTAGGCATTCTGATTGCCATGCTGATCCCCGTGTCGTAAAAGGAGCCGATCATGGAAGATTATCCGATCCTGACCCGTCTGGACGGCGGGGAGGATATCCGAACTTTGAATATGGAGGAGCTGTATGCCCTTTGTGACGAAATTCGTCGGTTTTTGATTCTGTCGGTTTCTAAAACGGGCGGACATCTTGCCTCCAATCTCGGCGTAGTGGAGTTGACGGTGGCGCTCCATTATGTGTTTCATCTGCCAGAGGACAAGCTGGTGTTCGATGTCGGGCATCAGTGCTATGCGCATAAGATGCTGTCCGGCAGGTGGAAGCAGTTTGACACGCTCCGGCAAAAAGACGGTATCGCCGGCTTTCCCCGTACCTGCGAAAGTGAGTACGATGCGTTTATCGCGGGGCACAGCAGTACCTCTATCTCTGCGGCGTATGGGCTTTCTACCGCGTCCGCGCTCTCCGGCAGTACCCATCACACCGTTGCGGTGATCGGTGACGGTGCTTTCACCGGCGGCATGGTGTACGAGGCAATGAACAACGCCGGAAAAAGCATGGATAATCTGATCGTAGTGCTCAATCATAACGAGATGTCCATTTCCGCCAATGTCGGCGCGGTGGCAAAGTATTTCAATAAGATTCGAAAAAAGCCGCATTATCTGCGTATGAAACAGAGCGTGGATTTGGTGGTCTCCCATCTGCCGCTGGTTGGAAAGCCGCTGCGGGAATTGTTGCTGCGCACAAAGGCGGCGCTTAAGCACCGTCTTTACGGCTCTACCTTGTTTGAGGATTTGGGCTTTCATTATCAGGGTCCCGTGGACGGTCATCGGCTGGAATCACTGATCTGGGAGTTTAACCGTGCGAAATCGCTTTGTCGTCCTGTTATCGTCCATGTCGATACTGTAAAAGGGAAGGGCTTTACGCTTGCGGAACAGAATCCGGGCGCCTTCCACGGCATTTCGCAGATCGACCTTGACCACCCCGACGTTGCGCCGAAGGACAGCTTTTCCACCGTGGCGGGACAGGCGCTCTCCCGCATGGCGGATCGGGATACAAGGATTTGCGCCGTGACGGCTGCCATGAAATACGGCACCGGACTTCAGTATTTTGCAAAAGCGCACCGCAGCCGGTTTTTCGATGTCGGCATTGCCGAAGAACACGCCGTCACCTTCTGCAGCGGCTTGGCTGCAGGCGGTATGCTTCCGGTATTTGCGGTTTATTCCACCTTTTTGCAGCGGGGCTACGATCAGTTGATTCATGACGCTTCGATCGAGCCGCGGCATCTGGTATTGGCAATCGACCGTGCCGGTGTGGTCGGGCAGGACGGGGAAACGCATCAGGGTATCTTTGATGTGGCGTTTCTCCGCTCGATTCCGGGTATGACGGTCTATGCACCGTCCGATTATGCCATGCTGGAGGATCATTTGCACCGCGCGCTCTATCGGCATGAGGGTGTGGTGGCAGTCCGGTATCCGCGCGGTACGGAGAAAAAGCTTACCGCATTGCCGGACAAAAGTGAAAGCGGCGCGTACCGTCTGTTCGGCGGTTCGGGAGAAATTCTGATCGTCACCTACGGGCAGCTTGTCAATGAGGCGCTCACCGCACGCACCCGCTTGGCGGAGGAGGGAATCACCGTTTCGGTTTTGCAGCCGGAGCGGATTTTGCCCTTTCCCGAAGAAGCGTTGGAGATCGCTCTGAGCTATCGCTCGATCTTCTTTTTTGAGGAGGGGATCGAAAGCGGCGGCGCGGCGGAGGGGCTTTTGGCACTCCTGTCCGATCACGATTATAACGGTGAGTATCACTTGGTCGGGATACGGGATTTTGTGCCGCAGGCAACGGTACAGGAATCGCTTTCTGCCCTGTCGCTCGATGCAAACGGCATGATACGCCGGATCAAGCATGGATAAAATGCGTTTGGACGCGGCACTGGTCGCACGGGGACTTGTCGGCGGCAGGGAGCGCGCAAAGGAATGGATTCGGCAGGGACTGGTTTCCTGCAACGGCGTGGTTTGTAGGAAAGCGAGTATGCCGGTTTCCGATACCGACCGGTTGACCGTAGCGGTGAGCAACCCGTTTGTCAGTCGGGCAGGGGAAAAGCTGGAGGCGGCATTGCGCCTTTTTCGTTTAGATGTTGCCGACCGCGTCTGTGCCGATATCGGCGCTTCGACCGGCGGCTTTGTCGATTGCCTGCTCCGCCGTCATGCCCGCTGCGTCTATGCGGTCGATGTCGGCACCGGACAGCTTTCACCGCAGCTTCTGAACGACAGCCGTGTCGTCAATATGGAAAAAACCAATGCGCGGTATCTGACGGCTGCCGATTTTCCGGAGCCGATCACCTTTTTGTCCTGTGACGCGTCCTTTATCTCGCTTACATTGCTGTTTCCCGCATTTCGGCGGATCACGGCAAAGGGAAGCCGTATGGTCTGCCTGATTAAGCCCCAGTTTGAAGCAGGGGCGCGGTATCTCAATAAGCAGGGGGTCGTGAAGGATCCCGCCGTGCATCAAATGGTGATCGAAACGGTTGTAAACGCCGCCGCGGAAAACGGCTTGCGTGCACTGCACACGGCACCCTCGCCGCTGTTGGGACCAAAGGGGAATCGGGAATTTTTACTGCTGCTGGAGCATACGGGTGATGGGGAGAGGAATCAAAATGCTGATATATCTGATTGCAAATCTCAATAAACCGCAGGCGGCGGAGCTTGCCGCCAAGGTTGCCGACCTGCTGATCGGGCAAAAGGTGGGGGTCGCGGCTCCGCCTCCGCTGGCAGGGCGCCTTGCCGGTCATGGTGTCAAGCCTTGTGAACTCTCTCAAATGGCAGGGGAAATATCCTATGCAATCGCGCTCGGCGGTGATGGGACCCTGATCCGCACGGCGAAACAGTTGTTGCCGTTTCAGATTCCGCTGCTCGGCATCAATGCGGGACGGCTGGGCTTTTTGGCCGGTCTGGAGGCGGACGAATTGGAGCGGTTGACCGCATTGGTCACCGGTGAATATCAAATCGAGCAGCGTATGCTGCTCTCTTTGACCCTGCAAAGGGCGTCGGGCGATACCGAAAGCTATACCGCCTTTAACGACATCGTGGTTTCCCGCGGTGCGCTTTCCCGCATTGTCGATGTCATGGTCTCCTGTGACGGTCGTTTTGTGGGCAGCTATCGGGCGGACGGCATTCTGTTTGCTTCGCCCACCGGCTCAACGGCATACTCTCTTTCGGCGGGCGGTCCGATTGTCGACCCGTCTATCGATGGTATCATCATGACCCCGATCTGTCCTCACTCTCTGTTCTCCCGCACCGTCGTGTTCGATGTGTCTCACACCCTCACGATTCGGGTGGGTGATGTCCATAAAAAGGAATGCTTCATCACCGTTGACGGGCATCAGGGCATTCCCGTTTCCCAGGAGGATACGCTGCAAATTCGCAAAAGCCCGCTTACCGTACCGCTTTTGCGTTTGGGTACGCGGAGCTTTTATGAGATATTGAAGGATAAGTTTATTGACCGTGCCGGAGAACTGTCCTCAACCGAGGAGGGACGCCGATGAAAGCCGCAAGACACGCAAAAATTCTGGAGCTGATCGCCGCATTTCAGATTGAAACACAGGAGGAGCTGCTTTTGGCGCTCCGTGACGCGGGCTTTGCCGTCACACAGGCGACCATCTCCCGCGATATCAAGGAATTGCAGCTTGTCAAGCAAATGGGGGAAAACGGTAGGTATTGCTATACCGCCGGTGCTTCTGCCGGAGCAGGCGAACCGGCGCGTGATTTGCAAAGCATCTTTTCCCATGCCATTTTGAAGGTCGATTACGCCGGTAACACGGTGGTTATCAAATGCCGTTCCGGCATGGCGCAGGCTGCCTGCGCCGCGCTCGACAGCCGCCAGATTGAGGGGGTCGTTGGCACTCTTGCCGGTGAGGATACGATCTTTGTGCTGGTGCGAAATGAAACACAGGCGGCGGCTTTTACAAGGTATCTGGCGGAGCCGGATATGAGATAAAGGAGGGAGACGCTTGCTCGAGCATTTGTATATCGAAAATTTTGCGATCATAGAACAGGCGTCTGTCTCTTTTTCGAAAGGATTGTCTGTCTTTACGGGTGAGACGGGCGCCGGAAAGTCGATCGTGATCGACGCGATCCATATGATCTGCGGCAGTCGTGCCGCCAGAGAGCTGGTGCGAAGCGGCGCCAGGAAGGCAGTCGCAGCGGCGGAGTTTACCGATCTTCCGCCGATCGTCTGCGAACGGCTGGCGGAATACGGGTTTGAGCCGGAGGATACCCTGTTGCTCCAGCGGGAGATCACTTCGGACGGCAAAAGCACCGCACGGATCAACGGTCGTCCCGCGACCGCCCAGATGCTGTCTTATCTGACCGAGTATCTGATCCATATCCACGGGCAGCATGACAGCGGGATTTTGCTGTCGGCGGATCGCCATATTGAGCTGATCGACCGGTATGCTGAGCTGTCCGCTGAGATGGCGGAATATCAGGCTGCCTATCGGGAGCTGATGGAGGTAAACGGTGAGATACGCCGTCTCCACACACTGGAGCGGGAAAAGTCACAGCGGAGAGAGCTGCTATCCTTTCAGGCAAAGGAAATTGCCGATGCCGATCTGCGCGTCGGTGAGGAGGAAGAATTAGAACAGCGGCGGGCAGAGCTGGAGCACGCGGCGGAGCGTGCCGCGGCATACAAAACCGCATATGCTGTTTTGGTGGGGAGCGATACGGTGCTGGGCGCGGCGGACGGCGCAAAGGCGGCGGCGGACGCACTTAATAAGCTGTCCGATTTTGACGCCGGTGCATCGGCGGCAGCAGCGCGGTTGACTGAGCTTTCCGCACAGCTTTCCGAGCTCTCCGGCTCGTTTTATCATATGAGCGAATTGGTCGGAGATCCAGAGGGGGATTTAAACGAGATCGGCGCACGGCTGGACGAGCTTTACCGCTTGAAGCGGAAATACGGCAACACGGTTGCCGAGGTGATCGCCTATGGCGAGGAGATTGGCGGTCAGCTTGCCGAATTGGAGAGTACCGAGCAAAGGCTTGGGATTCTTCTAAACGAGCAAAACCGTCTCATCTCTCTTTGCAAGGAAAGGGCGGCGGTGCTGTCCGAAAAAAGAAGTCGGGCGGCGGCAAGGCTGGCAGAGCGGGTCGCGGAGGAACTCCGGTTTTTGCAGATGCCCCATGTCCGGCTGGAGATCGCACACACCAAAGGCAAATACGGACCGCACGGCAGCGACCGAATGGAGTTTTTGTTCTCGCCGAACCTGGGCGAGCCACCCCGTCCGCTGAGCCGGATCGCCTCCGGCGGTGAGCTGTCCCGCATGATGCTGGCGCTCACAAATGCCCTTGCGGACAAAGAGGATATCCCTACCTTGATTTTCGATGAGGTGGATACCGGCGTCAGTGGAAACGCTTCCCAGCGAATCGGGCGAAAGCTGCAGGAGGTGGCGGAAAACCGGCAGGTTTTTTCGGTCACCCATTCCGCCCAGATCGCGGCATTGGCAGACCGCCATTACCTGATCCAAAAGGGTGTGGCAAACGGCCGCACCGTGACCCATGTGGCACTTTTGGACGATACCGGCAGGGTAGAGGAAGTGGCGCGGATCATGGGCGCCGATGCGGTCACCGATCTGATGCGCGCCACGGCGCGGCAGATGATTGCGGACGGAAAAAGGGCTTGACAATCTTATGCCCGATGTGTTATATTGACTGCAATGACTGTGAAAAGGACAAGTAACACCGTTTTTGGCGGCAAAGAGAGTATCTGGCTGGTGGAAAGATACCCGCAATGCGGTGCGAATACACCTTGGAGTTGCTTTCCCGAACAGGGAGTAGGGAAATGCCGGTTCGCACCGTTATATGCCTGGTGGTAGTTATACCCGCTAAGGGCGTTTTCGTGAGGAAACGCCGAACAGAGGTGGTACCGCGAATGCAAGTTCGCCCTCTGTCCGTTTGGGACAGAGGGCTTTATTATTTGGGAGGGAAAAATCATGTCAGTATTACAGGAGCTGAAACGGCGCGGGCTGATCGCCCAGATGACCCATGAAAAAGAGATCGAGGAACTGCTCGAACGGGAGAAGGTGACCTTCTATATCGGCTTTGACTGCACGGCGGACAGCCTTCATGTCGGGCATTTTTTGCAGCTTGTTGTGATGGCGCATATGCAAAAAGCGGGACACCGCCCGATTGCGCTGCTCGGCACCGGCACCACCATGATCGGCGATCCGACCGGCAAAACCGATATGCGGAAGATGCTGACCAAAGAGGAAATCGCCCACAACGCCGTCTGCTTTCAAAAGCAGATGTCGAAAATGCTCGACTTTTCGGACGGCAACGCCATGATGCTCCAAAACGGCGACTGGCTTTTGCAGCTCAACTATATGGAGTTTCTGCGCGACATCGGCGTGCATTTTTCGGTCAACCGTATGCTGACCGCCGAGTGCTTCAAAACCCGTCTGGAAAAGGGACTGAGCTTTCTGGAGTTCAATTATATGTTGCTGCAAAGCTATGATTTTCTCCATCTTCATCAGGAATACGGCTGTAAAATGGAGCTGGGCGGCGACGATCAGTGGTCGAACATCATCGGCGGCGTCGAACTGGTGCGCCGCGTCTGTGATGAGCAGGTCTACGGCATGACCTTTACCCTGCTGACCACCAAGGAAGGCAAAAAAATGGGGAAGACCGAGGGGGGAGCCGTTTGGCTTGATCCGAACAAGACCTCGCCCTATGATTTCTTCCAGTATTGGCGGAATGTGGACGATGCCGATGTGATCCGCTGCCTGAAAATGCTGACCTTCCTGCCGATCGAGGAGATTGAAAAGATGGAAGTCTGGCAGGGGAGCGAGCTCAACCGTGCCAAGGAGATGCTCGCCTACGAGGTGACCAAAATGGTACACGGCAAGGCGGAGGCGGACAAGGCGCTTGAAACGGCACGGACGCTGTTTGGCGGGCAGGCGGCGGCAAAGGATATGCCGACTGTGACTTTGGCGGAAGCGGATTTTTCGGACGGTGAGATCGGTCTGCTTGATCTGATGGTAAAGGCTGGCATTTGTCCCTCGAAAGGGGAGGCGCGCCGACTGGTACTCGGCGGCGGCGTTTCGGTGGACGAACAGAAGATTGCCGATCCCGCCCTGCGGCTGGAAGCCGACCGCTTTGCCGGTGAGGGGATCATTCTCAAAAAAGGGAAAAAGGTTTTCTACCGCATCTGCCGCGGATAAAAAAATGCCCGAAGCGGACCAGTCCGCTTCGGGCATTTATTACGTTTATGCCATCACACCGTACTCGGCAAGATAGGCTTCCATTCGCTCTTTCATCTCATCGTCGATATACACCTTGCCGTCGATCGGGCGGTTATGGAGGGTGTCGATAATCTCTCGGATCGTCACAATGGGGTAGACGTCGATTCCAAATTCCTTTTTGACCTCCTGAATGGCGGAAAGCTCATGCTGTCCGCGCTCCATTCGGTCGACCGAAATCACCATGCCGCTGATCTTCAC
>CANQKY010000031.1 GCA_947624575.1 uncultured Clostridia bacterium | reverse complement strand
TACATGAACGACACGCAAGCATACCCTGTGGAGGAGAGCAAGAACGACCTGATCCGAAAACTTGACGCTGCCGTGAATGAGACCAAAATGAAGCCTGTCTGGAGGGATGCTTTTATGATGTATCGGATGAGATTGAGGGATGAAGCGATTAAGAGCAGAGAGGAAGGCCGGGCGGAAGGCCGGGCAGAAGGATGGCATGAAAAGACAATTAAGACGGTTAGAAAGATGATTCTTAAGGGCTATACTGATGAGCAAATTTCCGAGATAAATGAACTCCCCCTTGCTGAAGTGGCTGCCATTCGAGCGAGTATGGCCCACTAAAGCCCTCATAGTAAATCAGCCCTCCCCGGAGCATCTGTCCGAGGAGGGCTGTATCTTTGTATTAGCTGCTGACCTTTAGAACGACACACAAGCATACCCTGTGGAGGAGAGCAAGAACGACCTGATCCGAAAACTTGATGTTGCTGTGAACGAGACGAAAAGCTGGATTCATGTGATAACCAATGGTCTGCAGAGTGATATTATTTACTGGTATGTTACGTTTCTATCCGTTCGTACAGAATGGAAGAAAGCGTTATTTTATCACAGGGATACCTCGTCTAAAAACTCTTCAAATCGTTGAATCTCCCTGCCACATACTGGACATATTTGTTGTTTTTCTTTGCTAGTATTCTGGAATATCTGATGGCAGTCCATGCAGTAGAATTCAGTTTCTGCGTTGGGCGACAAAGACACAGTATATTTTTCCGGAGTTTCCAATAAATCATTGTTATATTCCGGAATCAGCAAGCCATTTTCTCTCAGCGTTGCATCTTCAGTCAACGCTTTCCTTCCCATCTTATGCGACTCACTCTCAAGTGCATCCAGATAATTCCCATAATTGATTATAAATAGCTTATACTCATCACGGATGCTTCTGTCAGTCAAATGTCCAGGCATTTGCATAAAAACGCCCCTAGTAGCAAGATATTGTATCATTTCTTTACACCGCTGGTAATCCTCACGGGCAATCAAAAAATATCGACATAATTTCTTACTAATAAATGCGTTTATATCCTTATAAACAGTATAGTATGGTATCTTATTGCGCACATCTTCAAGATACTGATGCCGAATCAGCTCATAAATGACATCGAGTTGCTTCGCCTTTCGTTTGTTCTTTATAAACTCTTGTAAATATTCTTTTACCAGTATGACGAAACTCCGCGACACTCCTTGTGACCCACAGATTAAATGCCGCAGCCCCGGTACTCCGAAAATGTCGGACTCAAAATAATCTGCCAACCTTTCCCGTTCGGTGCAATCAATTTCCTCATCCATAAGATAAGTATTTACCAGCAAATCCTTAAAATATGAAGTTACATCTATGTTATGTTCCATGAACATGATATCCAGATCTGGCCCAGCAAAAATATCCTGTTTGTATTCGATTCCCCATACTCTATTACCACCTCGCTCATGTAACTTTGAGCGGTTCCATATTGTAGCAATTTTAACCGTAAATCTTTCATTCTTAAAGAACACCTGTTTAATCAGCTGTCCTACCTGCCTTTGGAGAGTTGGGATGCTACATTTATCAATTTCACTATATTCATCAAGACAGAGAAATACGTTAGAAATATCCATGGAATCTAGAAGTTTAGATAAACATTCTGCAATTTTCTGCGTTTCCAGATTGAAAACGATTTTGCCGGAAACCGCAAAACTGTTTGATGCCTTATAACCCTTATTATGTCTTTTCAAAAACTCAAAGCATCCTCCAAGTATGCCAAGGGTTGGTTTTACTCCAATCTCTAAATTGTTTCCGGTTTCTTTTGTTGTCTCCTCTGACTGTGCATTGCTGATTGTGATTTCGCTACCCTGTACTTGCGTTTGGTAAAGTTGGATGTATTCCACAAGCTGGAAATAAACTTCCATAAAATCTGTTTCCTGTTTGTCGCTTATTGCATTGGCTCTTGCATCAAAGATGTCTGCCAACTGATGGCATATCTCCCCAACCATCTTTGAAAAAATATAGACCGCCACACTGCTTCCATCAGCTGTGACCATCTTAATCTCCTCGTTTGTCGGTATCATACGAGCCATCATAATATATAGTGCGATATTCTCTGGATCATATCGCACACGATTCATATCATATACAAAAGCTTTCAAAAGCGTAGTCTTGCCAGTTCCCCGTCGTCCCCAGATCACTTGGTGATCCCGTGATCTCAATTCGTCAATAAGCTGTTTATTGGCACAAAGCCAATAACAGTCTTGATTCTCAATATTGTCAGAGGTCAACCTGATATTTGAATATATTCTTTTTGCATAATCGTATATGTTCATTTTCATCCGCACCTCTTGTTTCATCAACGAGTTCGTTAGCTGTAATCAAAACTGACCTCGATGGAAACGGTGTATGTCTCTTCGTCCGTAGCCATGTCAGATTCTGCTATGTGTCCCGGCAGTCTATGTCAAGGCATACCTCGAAGCCATCGTGCATTTTTCCTTTGGCCACCGACAAGAAAATATCCGCCAAGGGCTTCGTCATTATCTACAGGAATTACTGTGCCGATCCGCTGATCATTTCAATGATCTCATCGACGGTCTTGCCGCTGGCCAGCACAGCGGCCATGAGCCGCTTTTGATCTTCTTCGGCTTTTTCGTCGTTTAATTGCTTAAGCTCGGCCTTCTTTTCCTTGATCTGCTCCTGCAGGGATTCGATTTCGGCAGTCACCTGGGCAATTCGCTCATCAATCGTGAGCACAGGCTTGTTCTTTGATCCTTTCGGGCGCGGCATTGTGATTCAGTCCTTTCTTCGTTGTGATCCTAATATATAGTATATGCGAATTGGGGGAGAAATGCAATCAAAAATATGTTTTAAGACTAAACCACGGCTGGGTGCGCCTTACTTGATAATTCTATAGGAATATGACTTATTACTATGTGGATATAGCATCATTGGAACTTTAGAATATAAAACCGCATCATCCTCCAAATCAGATACTTGGCACTGTGATAAATCCAATGTAATATTTCCCAGTACTACTTCACAAGCAACAAGATTTAAGGGATTGATCCCTAAAGGTACAAGTGTTTCGAGTTTTGCCTCAAAATGTGTCGGATTTATCCCATTAGTAAACACATAGTCATTCCCCCTTTTTAGCCATAAGGATTGGCCTTCCTCGACAATAGCTTTTCCCCCTCTCGATATCATAAATTCTTCTAACATTAGAGATTGATCCTCATAAGTTGTTATCCCATGTAATAAAACGTTTGCTAACTTACGTTTTGAGTTATGATCAAGTTTCATCATTTCTACGTCAACAATGCTTGAGCTATCTTTTAATGAACGTAGTTTCCCCATCAATTCAGACATTTCTTCAAGTTTTAGCGAATTCATATAACGACCTCCTATGATTTACCAGACATTTTGTGGTAAATGATTCGAGTAGTAAAGTTTCCGCTATCCCTATTTTTTCATAAGCAGCATCCTTTCAATAGTATTTATATTCTTTATACTTGAATTCCAAAAATGTATTCAACCACATCCCGAATGGCGCCGTCCCCGCCATTTACCTTTGCCACATATTTTGCATGCTGTTTGACCGACTGAATGGCATCCGCTGGACAGCAACCAAGGCCTACCATGCCGATGGCTTCCAGATCGTTGATATCGTCCCCGACATAGGCAACATTCTCCAAAGCAATCCCGTGTTCCGCACAGATTTTCCGAATGGCCGATGCCTTATCTCTACATCCGGCTTCATAGAAATCAAGCTTTAATTTTTCCACGCGCCGCCGGTTCAGGTCAACGTTTTCACTGGTAACGATTCCTGTCAAAATGCCGCGCTCCCGCAGCAAGGAAAAGGCCATGCCATCGCGGGTGTTGAATTTCTTCAGTTCGTCCCCGTGTTCTGAATAGTACATACCGCCGTCCGTCAGGCAACCGTCGCAGTCCGTCAGAAACAGCTTGATTTCCGGGATAGGGCAGGTCGTGAACGCTCCTTTTTTCTTCATCAGGGATTCGATAATGACCCAATCACTTGGCTCGTCGATTTCAAAGAAGGTGTCCTCGTTCATTTCCACGGCCCTGATATTCCCGGAAACGCGATTTTTCGTGGACAGCAGCCGTTTCCTGGATGTGATATAGAACGCGCCGTTTTCGACGAGATAGCCGTCAAATTCCTGACGGCGAGGCCGATGGAACACATCATAATTTGTTGGATGGGCAAATCCGTTTTCATCCGTCGCCCAGTGAAACCGCTTTTGCCGGACAACGGACAGCACGCTGTCCGTTCCTTCTTCCGCATAGGCGGCAAAGCCCCGATCCAGATCCTCGCCCTTCAGGAGCGGCGAGGTAGCCTGAATCAGTATAATCGCATCAAAATCCACCATCTGTGCAAATTCCAGCATGGCCGACTCCGTGGAGGCTGTATCCGACGCGGATTCAGCTGAACGACCAATGACTACAGTTTTTTCAAACAAAGCCGCTTCTTCGCCCTGCTGAAACGCTTCCACCGCTTTTTTGATCCGATCGCTGTCCGTCGCCACATAGACGCGGTCTATGGAAGCGCACTCGCACGCTGCGCGTACCGTCCAATAGACGAGCGGCTTCCCTGCGATGGGCTTTATATTCTTTAGCGGAATAGATTTACTTCCACCGCGGACTGGAATAAAGGCAACCGTTCTCATACACCCTTCCCCTTTCAAAAATGGTATTATGATTTTTTAGCCCCCCGGATTTGCTCTACCATAAGCGTCCTCATACCGCACAATATCATCTTCTCCCAGATATTCTCCGATCTGAACCTCTGTAATAATGAGCGATTGATCTTCGCTTGTATTCGTCAATCGGTGCTTTGCGCCTTTGGGTATGAACAACATACTTCCACAGCAGATATGCAAAAAGGATTGCTCGATCTGCACGGTTCCTTCTCCATGCACCACAATCCAATACTCCTCACGATGGTTGTGGGATTGGAGGCTCAGTTTCCCTCCCGGCTTCACGCTGAGCACCTTGGAACGAAAGTATTCGTTCAGGATTGTAGTCTTATAAAACCCCCACGGCCTGTGATAGATCTCCTCATCGACAATTCGTTCATCCAGGCTGAGAAAATTATAGGAAAGGTCGGCATGTATGTCGTACAGTAGCAGCGCCTGCATCTGCCCCTTTGTCAGGAGATTTACCAGCTTGCCCTCCGCGTCCAGAATCGGAATGAAATTGATCCCCGTGTTTTTGAACAGCTCCGTCGCCGCAGACATATCGTCATCCCTAGATAGAGAGCAAAACTGGCGCGTACAGATCGCATGAATCGGTGTGGATAGACATGCCCCATGAATAAATGCCCTGCGCACATCGCCGTCCGTCAATGTTCCATAGACACACTGCGAAGTATCCAGAACGACCAAAAACCCCTTTTTGTTATTATCAATTCTTTTCAACGCATCCAGTATTGTGGCGGACATGTGAACCACGAACAATTCCAAGCGGCAATCCACATCCATGATAAACGCACCCACAACAGGTAATCCTTTCTAAAACGAAGATCAGCACTTTCTGTACTTCAACTTGTCCCTTTGCACCTGCTCGATGGGCAAAATCTCTTCGCCTTTATAGGCTAGGGCATCATGCACCGCGTTCAGGTTGCGCACCAGTTTCCGGATGCCGTCTGGCTCCAGGGACGCCGCGTGGTCCGTGCCCTTCCAGGTGCGGTCCAGCGTGTAATGCCGCTCGATATAGGACGCGCCCAGGGTGTAGGCCGCAACGTCCACCGCAATGCCCAGGTGATGGCCGGAAAAGCCGATGGCTTTCACGCGGTTTTCATAGGCTTCCCGCATCCGGGTGATTTCCAGCAGGCACACATCCTGAAACGGCACGGGATAGCCCGATGTGCAGTTGAACAGCACCAAATCCTTTGCCCGGCCGTTCGCCTCAAACAGCTCCACAATCTTTTTTTCTTCTTCGTGGCTGGTCATACCGAAGGACAGCTGAATTTCACCCTCGTAGTTCTCACACAGCCATTGCAGCATTTCAAAATGCGTGTTGCACGCGGACGGGATTTTGACGAATTTCGGCTTCAGGGACGCGATCTCTTTTGCGCTGGTCATGTCCCACACAGAGGTCGAATAGGTAATCCCCGCTTCCTCGCACCATTTTTTGAGCTGCGCGTGCTGCTCTACCGTAAATTCCAGGAACTCCCGGTGTTCCCCGTACGTCTTCCCGTACGAATTGGCTGGATTTGGATGCGGCGCGTTGTATTGTTCCGGCGTCAGCAGTTCCTTGGGACAGCGCTTCTGAAATTTGATGGCGTTCGCCTTGCAAAAATGTGCCGCAGTTTCAATCAGGTCATGCGCGATCTCCATCCGGCCCATATGGTTGCAGCCGGCCTCGGCGATGATGTAAGGCTTTTTGTACATTTTGATCTTCCTCTTTTCTTTCTATCGGCGTTAAAGCTCTTTCTGACTTCGTTCCAAGGCCACCGCAATGACTTGGTCCATATCGTAATACTTGTATTCTCCCAGCCTGCCGCCGAAAATGACGTTCGGTTCCTTCTCCGCCAGCGCCTTATACTGCGCATACAGCGCGCCGTTCTTTTCATCATTGACGGGGTAATATGGCTCGTCCCCCGGCTTCCATTCGGAGGAATATTCCCGGCTGACGACCGTTTTCGGAATGTCGTTTCCCTCGTCGTCCTTGCCGAGCTGGAACCACTTGTGCTCGATGATCCGCGTGAACGGCGTCTCCCGGTCGGTGTAGTTCACCACAGCGTTGCCCTGGAAGCTGGGCTTGTCCAGCGTTTCCGTTTCAAACCGAACGCTGCGGTATTCCAGCGGCCCGAAGCGGTAATCGAAATAGGCGTCAATGGGTCCGGTGTACACCACCCGCTCCGCCAGCGCGTCCAATTCGGCCTTGTGTTCCAAATAGTCCACACCCAGGCGCACTTCGATGCCGTCCAGCATACGCTCCACCATTTTCGTGTACCCGCCGACGGGGATGCCTTGATAGAGCGCATTGAAGTAGTTGTTGTCAAAGGTCAACCGCACGGGCAGCCGCCTGATGATGAAGGCGGGCAGGTCCTGGCAAGCCCGGCCCCACTGCTTTTCCGTGTAGCCCTTCACCAGTTTTTCGTAAATGTCCGTACCCACCAGGGAAATGGCCTGCTCCTCCAGGTTCTCGGGCTCTGTAATGCCCGCAGCTTTCCGCTGTGCCTCGATTTTCGCCGCGGCCTCCTCGGGCATCGTCACGCCCCACATCTTGTTGAAGGTGTACATGTTGAAGGGTAGGGAGTAGATCTCCCCTTTGTAATTGGCGATGGTGCCCAGCGTGAAGCGGTTGAAAGTGATGAACCAATTCACGTAGTCCCACACAGCTTGATTGTTCGTGTGGAACACATGGGGTCCATACTGATGAACATGGATACCCTCCATGTCCTTCGTGTAGGCGTTTCCCGCGATGTGCGGACGCTTGTCGATGACGAGGCACTTTTTCCCCGCTTTTGTCAGCTGCTCGGCAAAGACTGCACCGAATAGACCTGCACCAACGATGAGGTAATCAAATTGTTTCATAATCTCTTCCTCCTTCTATGTTTATAATAAAAGTTACGTCTTTTGAACATTCTTGCTATCTGTTCATTCATCGGTACCTTCTGGATTCCGCTTTACGCCGAATTCCATAAACCACTGCAATTATCAGGATGGTCAGCGCGCCTATCGGCAACAAAATAATAGGCGGCAGCCTGCGCCTTTCCCCATAGGGTGACGCACAGATGGCACAGCGTGCGCGCTGAAAATACGTTGCTTCTCCTCCTAAATGCGTATGTTTTACCTGCGTTTCATCCTTCGTTCCGATTAAATCGCTTAATTGTACCCGAAGAAAGCGTACCTCCTGATCTCCTTCCCATGAGGTGCCATGGATCACGCCATAGATCCCATCCGCTATCATCGTGATATCTGACGCTCCCGTACCCCATTCCAATTCCGGATCACGCCATAATTCAATCCCGTATCCCCAGCTTTGTCCTTCATCATAGCTCAGATAGATCCACAGGTTATTCCGCCGCGTCGTATCATTCTCCACATGTGTGGTCAGCAACCGCGTGTAACCCTTTCTCAAATCCGAATAAAACCCCGAATCGCAATCGCCATACGTTCCGATACTTGAAAATGGTAAACTGACGCCCCATGTCTGCCCGCCATCCCTGCTAACCGCTTTATAACGCTGCTGGTCAATACTCCGCGCATTTATCATGAGTCTTCCATCGGGCATTTCCGCTATCCGGCCTTCATTTAAGTAGTTCCCGTCCAAATACTCGCTATTTTTCCACGTCTCGCCGCCATCGTCGCTATATAAGATTGACAAGCCGTACTGACGCATAGCATTCTCCAACTTGTAACTTAGCCGATGCCATACCTCCACGATCAGCCGCCCTCTGCGCAGCTGTATTCCATGCCCGGGACCCGGCAAATGGAACGGCCGCTCATACGGATCGTCGTTGAACAATCCCGACATCTCCGTGGGGGAGGACCATGTCAGCCCATCGTCGTCGCTGTGGGTAATATATAGCCTGGTATATTCATTATCGTAGTTTTCGGCATACAGCAAGTGGATTCGCCCTGTATTTCGATCCATCACCGCGGTCGGATTTGCATAGCAATGACCGGATCTTCCGTTTGTCTCATTTTCATCCTCGGTGCATTTATCCGTTTCCGCATTTGCCACTATAATGGTTTCTCCCCACGTATTGCCCCCATCCAAACTGCGTTTCATACATATATGGTGCGGATTTCCACTGTCACCCTTATCAGCACGGCCCTCCGCAAATACGAGGATCACCCCCTCAGCCGTTGTGATCGTCCCAAATTGGTGAAACATATGAACACCTTCAACCTCTCCCGGCGCCCATATGACGGATGTTTCTTCCCATTGCTTTGCCGTCTGAACATCGCTTTCCGCCGCCAGCGCCTCCATTGTCACTGACAAAAGCGCCAGAAAAAAAAGAGCAACTACGATCACTTTTTTTCACTTTGCTTCATGATTCACTAGCCCCCATACGCCCAACACTTTTTTCCGTCTCACCCTCGTCATGCGATTGGCAAAACAGCGCCCATACAGGCCGGCACTGCTGACAAGGCAGTCACAATGCTTCATAGATTTTTCTCCTGTGCCCATTTTTCATAAGCTTTTTGGGAAAGAGAAGTATATTTTTTCAGTATCTCAGGATTATAATCCGCGCGATGATTTCGTAGGTACTCCAGATGCTGCGCCTTCATCGGGTTTTTCTTATAACTGACCATACGGTAGAGATATTCATACGGCGCGGACAGGCGCATATACGCGCCATGCTGCTCCCTGTGCTTCAATGCTTCCTCCACAAAATCATCGGTTAGTCCTTCCACACGGCAACTAACATCCAATTGATAAATCAAATGCCCCTTCTTTTCCAGGCGAATGCGTGCGCCATTCTCTTCTTCCAACACGTGCATTTCATAGGCGGTATATTTTTTTGCCTGCTGCTTTAGTTCTTCCACAACCTGCCGCAATTCCGCCGGCAAGCACAAAATATCGGCGTCCTTTCCCACGGGAATATGCCGGGGAAAATCCGCCGGATAGTAGGGAGAATCCGTTTTGGTCAGCGCGTAAGTATACCGCGATAAGATGCACAGGATTTCTGGCATATCAATGCCCGGCTCCAATACTCGGAACATATAGTCGCTCTGGCCAAAGTTGTCGGCTATGTGCATAATCACATCAAAAAAATAGTCCTCCACCTGCCCGCGGTACCGCGTGCGCAGGCTCTTCTTCACTCGCTCGCCCAGCCGGGACAGGGGCATTCCCGTCGCATCCTTAAGACGGAAATCCGGGACGTCCGGATAGAAGCGCACTGCCACGAGCTCCGGCGCCGGCTGGCGCATATGTTCCAGCTTGGCCTGAATCTTCCAGTCGGCAATATCATCCGCTGCGTAAATCGCTTTGACCACGTTGCAGTATTCTTCTGGGGAGAAAGCATAACGCTTCACACCGTCCGCCCGCCCGAAATAGGACAGATCCCCGATGATCTCGTCCGAAAAGGCTGCCGCCGGCGACCATATCACGCAGGAGAAGCCGGTGTTCGCCTTTTCCGTCAGTTCCCGTCCTTTTGCGAGGATCCTGTCGATTTCCCCGTTGGTAAAGCCGTTCTGAAAAAACCAGTCGATGGAATAATCAACCGGTTTCCGCACCGGCATTATCACCACGGATACATCTTCGATGCCGAAATACAGGTGAAGCGCCATGCGGTGGGAGCCGTCCACCAGCGACAGGTTTTTATCCACCACAATGGTGGAACCGCTGTCATAACCTTTTTCCCGATAGGAATCGAGCAGCGCTCGGAACTGCCTCTCCGCGTCCGTTCCGTATCCGGCGTGAACCCGCGCGTTCTGCATTTTTCGGTACAGGTCAAACCCAAAATCATTTTCCCCAAGATAGTGCTCGATTGCCAGATACCGTACGACGATATCATAGCGTTTCAGTTCCTGCTTCTCGAACTGCATGAAGAACACATCTCGGACGGACATCACCTCCCGTCTGCCCAGCCGTTCCTTTTCCGCAATATTCGCTGCCTTAGCGCACACCTTCCTGATTGCTTTTTTAACCCCGTTTCCAACCTTATGCAGCATGTCGACTCCTCCTTTCGGAAAAGTCCGCAGCCGCACGCCAGGAAATCAACCGTGCACCGGGGAAAAACGCAAACAGTGGGATTTCTTCAGAATATATTACCCCCCCCCCCGGGAGATGTGTTACGGAAGCCTTAATACTTTGCATATTGACTTCCGTAATTTTCAGCAGCTTATCCTGCGCTTCCATAATACGCTGCGTGGTTTCCGCACCCCGCCGCTCGTGGATCACAGTGAATTTTTCGACAATTTGATCCACCAGCGACGGCACGTCCTTCGTCAGCTCGACGTACCAATCCTCCGCCCCGATGTCTTCCAGAAACCACCGCATCTTTACGTGCGAACTCAGGGAAATGATATGGCAGTTGACGCCGAACGGGATCATCTGCGCATGGCCCCGCATGCCCAGCACCACGTCCATTTCGTTGTAGAACCGCGCCAGCCTGGGCAAGTCCCATGCGGTCGCATTGACGGCATGGATTTTGCGCCGGTCCTGAATCTCCGAAAGAACGGACAGATCGTTCACGCAATGGGCGACGACGTATATGTCGTACCCCTTGTCCCGCAGCAGATACATGCTCTTCACAATCCCGCGCAGAATTTCTTCCTGCCGTCCTCCATAGCGCTTCTCCGCCCGATCGAACGCAAAATTGAACGCGATCTTGCCGCTCTCTTTCTTCGGCGGCAGCTCCGGCATGATCCTGCGGATCAGGGTGGTCGTGCACGGCTGGTAGCATACTTTTTCCCGCAGCGGCTCACGCAGCAGCACTTTCACCGCCTCTACGCTCCCGTGGTTCCTCAGACCCACAAAGACGCTCTTCTCGATGATCGCGTTCAGATTGTCAATGAACAGCTCGCTTGGCTCCTGACCGCGAAAGTAGTTGTATCCCACGCTGTACAGTACGATTGGAACTTTGATCTCATTGAGCGATTCCTTGCTGCATGCCCACTGCCAGCCGGATATTGAGTTATTATTGGTGTCCGGCAGAAACAGCCCGCCTCCGCCGATGATCAACGCCTGCGTGGCGTTGATGCGCTCGATCAGTCTTTCGTCCACCGGCTGATACACCGTCTCCAGCCGCCAATTCACCGGCGTGCCAAGCTCTTGGTTAAACGTCCGGCGCACGCATTCGGACAATGCCGTATCCCCTGCGTTTCCTACTGCATAGCATGTAACGTGGCAAAGAGGAGCGCCGCTTCCACGGGACCTGTACTTCAGGTCCTTCTTCATCCGAAGGCACTTCACCGCCACCTGCGTTTCGACTTTCGCCGCATATAGCCCAAGCTTATCCCTCCACAACTTTTCGTTACGCGGCATATCCGCACCACCTTTCGGCGATTGGAGCCGCTTGCATATCAAAGATCGCAACCCCGACAGGCCGGGAAATTAAGGAGCACTCATACCCCCCCCCCGATAAATTCGGGCGCGTCTTCAGTCAGTATCCGTTTTATCCGCGTCATATTCTCCATCGTAATTCTGTAAAGCTCTTGTTGGGCTCGGTGCAGGCGAACGTCCGTTTCTATGCCATTTGCTTCATGAATCTCCTCAAATTTGTTGATAATCCGATTCGTCAATTGCTCCGGCTGTTCGTTGATATCAATGAACCAGTCCAACGCCCCTATATCCTCCAAAAACCACTTCGTCTTCATTTGATTCCCCAATGATATGATCTGACAGTTGACTCCAAACGGTATCCATATTCCGTGGCCGCGCATTCCGATTACTACGTCCATTTCATTGTAGAACCTTGTGGCTCGAAAGGCATCCCACGTCGATGCCGCATGCACGTGGCAGGAACAGCCATGCCTCCGCAGATACGAAACGAATTCCAGTTCCACGTCCATATGCGCTACAAAATGAATCTCATAGCCTTTTCGCTCCAGCTCATGCATCGCTTGGGCAATCTGTTCGAGCACCACATCAGTGTTTTTTCCCATTCGCCTCTCGGCGCGATCCAGCGCCACATTGAAGGCGACCTTTCCGGTCTTTCTCTTTGCCGGCAGCTTTGGATAGAGCATTCGGGAAATCATCGTCGGACAGGGCTGATACACCACCTTTTCCTGCAACTCATCCGGCAAAAAGGATTGAATCTCCCGCACGCTGCCGCGATTTCGTAACCCAAAAAAAGCGCTCCGGCTTACGAGCTTCTCGATGTTGGATTCGAATAGCTTCGTCCGTTCCTGCCCCTGAAAGTAGTTGTATCCCACCGCAAATAGGACAATCGGCGGTTTGATTTCGTCATACTGTTTCTCGTTGCAGGCAAACTCCCAATTGGAAATGGTATTCGGATGCGTATCCGGCAAAAAAGCTCCGTGACCGCCAATGACGATTGCGTTGGTCTCATTTAATTTCTGAATATAGCGCGCATCCACATTTCCGCATAGATTCATCAAACGCCAGGAAACCGGCCCGAACTCCCTTGCAAACAAATCCCGAATGCAGGTAGATAACACGGTGTCCCCCGTATTTCCGGCGGAATAGATGGTCACGTGCGCCAATCGAATACCGCCGTTGCGCTTGCTGGCCTTTAGAAGTTTCCACCGTTTTCGCGAAAACAAATAAAGCCTGCTATATGCGCCGATCATTTTTCGCATTACTTTTCCCATGATTTTAATCCAACCCTTCTATGCCTTCGTATCGCAAGCGACCCGAAACCTTTTCAGCGCGCCTTCATGCGCCCGCCGATCTTCCGAATGAACGCGGCCGCATACTGGCGGTACAAAATGACGAAGGAGATCAAGCCGGCCAGGATCAGACCCATTCGCAGTGCCGTCAGCGGATAAGTCTGGGCGAGGAGTACGCCCACGCCAAACGTCGCGATCATGGCAAGGAACATGAATCCGTCCTGATAGAGTTTCACCTTCAGCAAGATGCGCGTGATCAGGAAATGGCCGATCATCAAAATGAAATAGCTGGCAAGCGTCGTATAGGCCGCCGCGACAAAGCCACAGCGGGGAATAAAATAGCTGTTCAATCCCACATTGACCAACGCGGCAACGATCGTGCCCATTGAAACATACTGCGTTTTTTTCAGGTGAAGCTCAATGTTCACATAGTGCGTATAGATGTACTGGCAGACGATCCCCAACACGATTGGCAAGACACATTTTACGCCTTCCTCATACCCCGGTCCACCCAAAATACGGATCGCCTCCGGCGCTAACGCAATGCACGCCAAGCCCACGTAACACCCCAGGATGACGATTTTTTTCATGTTTCTCCGAATCGTCTCAAAGTCGCCGTCGAAGTAATGGTCGTGGAACCAGGGCAACCATCCGTCCGCGATGGCGTTGGTCACGACAGAAAGCGCCAAGCCGTAATTATATGCCACACTGTAGACCGCCGTGGCGGCGTCCCCGTGGATCGCCTGAATAAACACTCGGTCCGACTGGGACAGGATGTTCAGACTGATCGTGTGCAGCACCAACGGTGCTGACAACCTGAGTCCGTATCGCCAGTATTCCAGATTGACGCGCAGGTTCCCACGGCTTATGGAGCGCATCCAAAAATACAGCGACAGCAGGCAGTTCGGCACCACGATTCCTATGATTCTCAGCAGCGCCCGATCTTCGGCCGTCGTTAGCATCAGAACCAGCGAGAGCAGCACCGTGCTGATCCCCGTATACCACGCGATGGCGATGTTCTGCCTGTACTGATAGCGGTAACGATAGCCGTTTTGCATGAAATTGATGGCCGGCGTAAAGAACAGGTAGAGGATGATCCATATAATAACTGCCGCGTCAAGCCGGAGCAATGCGGACAGCGGCTTCAGAAAGGCAAAGCACACCGCCGCCAGAACCGCCGTGACCAATGCAGACAGCAACTGCATGGAGCCGATATAATTATCCAGGTTTTCGGGAAAATCCAGTTTCGCCCGGCCGATACTGAAAGTAAGGTTGATCGTGCAAAGCGGCAGCAGCAGCGCGCACCAGGAAGTAAATGTGGCGGCCACGCCGAACTGCTCCTGCGTCATGATTCGGGTGAAAATTGGCGTGGTCAAAATCGCTATTGCTTTCACAAATACCGATGATATGACATACCACGCGCCTGCTTTCAGAGCCTGTGTAGTACCCTCTGTTTTTGTACTACTCGAATTCACAAATAACACTTCCTTGCTAACTTGCATAAGTCATTACCATAAATACAAATCGCACTAATAGGCAATGGTTTATCAAGACATGATCAAAATAAATTTCTTCTAGCCACAGTGGACGCTTCATTTCATAAGCGTTGGGATTGAGTTTATCCGATCTGGCTATTTCGTTGGTTAAAAGCGCTACAGTTTTAAATGGATTATAGCTTTATCAAACTAATATTTTTCCGCTATATGTTTTTACTTAAAATGTCGATTTCTTCCTGGTAATTTCACACGTATACGCTTCCGAATAAGACATTCATATAATACCAGTAGCGGAAGAAGCTGCTTTAAAAATGTGATACTAATGACATTTGAAAAGAAGTATTCCGCAAAAAAAGTCAGCACAATACTATAATACATTGTGCTAAATGTTATGATAGCAATATTCCCGCATTTCTTTTTCGTGTATTCATAGAAGACGGACAGGAATACTGAAGCGGTCATATGCAAAATATATATCCCGGCAATGCCAAAATCATAGTGATATGTCTTGAATAAAGTATATACATTATTAATTTGTCCTCCGCCCACGGAGACGAACTTCCCCCTTGTGATAAAGCGAGGAATATCGAGTATTCCGAAATTTATCAGGTTTAGAATGAGGCTTCTAAAGGTATGTTGTCCAAAAACCGACGTCGGAGGAGGAGGGTCTTGAAGATATATGTCAAATGTTATGAACTCAGTTCCAGTGTAATATGAGATATAATCCAAGGGCGTACTTACTACCGACGTCCATTCCCTCCCAACAAATGTCTTTAGAGCTGAAAACGCCCATAAGGCAATACAAACAATTATAAAAATACGCAGCAAAAACTTGAAACTATATTTTCTATATCCATGTTGTGCTTGGCATCGCAATAGATGAAATATACAAATGCATGCGATTAACTGATCTACTGTAGTATGTCGTCCGGCCCCTAATAGTCCGATCAAAATGCAAATTCCTATAACGCATATATGTATTATTTTTGCGCTAAGCGAGAGTACTTTTCGGAATCGGAACAGGTCAAATCCATACAATACAAAAATGGCTTGTGCCACTGGAAGCAACTGTCGAAGAAGGAACGGAAAATCATACTCATCTGTTGTAGATCTATATGATAGATTGCGATATGCGAGCGCGCTTTCTGCATAGTTTCCGAATACGCCGCTCATCCGCCGCACTTCCATTGCTTCCCACAGCGCAATAAATATTACAAGTACAAGTATTGCTATATTCATACCATTCGAAATAGGCGAAACATTGATCTCGCTCTGCGCATATGGTCGTATTTTCAATTTATTAAATACCTGATGTGTCAGTATACCAATTAAAACGCTCAATGCTAAGCATGAAATGATGATAGCAATCGAATTCCAATGGAATCTATAAGGCGCATCGAAAGAATGCATAAAATATATGCACATCAATCCTGAAAAAAGGAAGCTCATTACTTGAACCGTCATAGGCGCAAAAAAATCTCTTCCACTGAAGAAATAACTTGCAATGAATAAAACAAGCAATGAACCTGTTAGGATATAAATCATCTCAGTTCCTCCATCACTTCTTTATTTATGGCGTCCTAATAAGGATAACACTAAAACAGCCATCTATTTTATACGAAGTGTCGTTTCGTCACTCTATTGATTGCAGAATCACGAGCCTAGTGCTTCGCCTTTCTTGAACGCTCTATTCGATGAACAATTTATCAAAATTCGCTCTTTCGAACACTTCCAGCTTTCCGCCTCTGGTCACATTCATAATTCTTATATTGTGATTGTCACAATACTCCCTGGCAGTTTGATATGCATGCAACATGCTGTTGTAGTTACAACACGTGGTATCGTATCTCTTGCCGTCGAAATAATCCTGAACTGTTTCATCGGTGTGCAACACGCCATCAGCATCAAGCACGACGGAATAATTAAAATCCACCCCAAGTAAATAGATTTCCGAAAAGCCCATATAAATGGCCATTTGAATCGCTGCAAAAGTCACCGTTGATCCATTTGAAAAGTGATCTGAGATATCTTGGCTGACATAAGATGACCACTGATTCCATACATTCTCATATGGCTTAAAATAGCCCTCGTTTTCAAGGAAAATTCGGGTCAGCTTTTCGATCGGAAAATCCAGGCTCTTTTTCTCATCGTGGCGATTACTGGTATCCACCCGCAAAAAGATATGCCCAAGTTCCGGAGCGTTTCGCTTTATTTCTGCATAGCGTTCTGCAACAATCGGAATATCGACAGAAAAGTAATATGTAGGCCGCCACTGCGTTTGATCGAAAATCTCATAGATTCGATTTGCCGCGAATGTATACTCTCCAACAAGTCTGTTCAAGTCCTCCGCACGCAAACTGGGACCGTTTCCGATTACAAAGCATCGTTTCCCTTCATGAATCCCCTTCAAGGTTTTCAGATACCAGCTATCTGGCGAGCGCAGATAGCGCTCGTGTATCTTTCTCCTGCGATTATCTTCATATGGCCGACTGAGAACGCGTATCTGCGGAATATCCTGAATCCTTTTCATCGTGATACCCTTTCATTCGATCGACTCAATATTACCCTTCTATTCCCGATTCTCAAATTTTTGCCACACGGTCACCGCACAGTGTAGCGGCCATATCCAAGGCATCTTCAGCGCCAACTGAAAAATTCTGAGCTGCATTCCAATCAATGGATTGTCCTTTGCCTCAATGCCCATTTTACAGTAAGGCATCTGCTTCATTTTGCGTATTCCGCTTGCGATTTCCCTGCGGCTTGCCGGATTATCCGGATGAAAATAGCAACGAACCAGATTATGGAGCACATCTCTGAGACAAAACAGCTCAAATACCTTCTGCAATTGCCCGGACGCATCCGAACCGACGATTAATTTCTCGAGCTGTTGATCAACATAGCTCTCATTTTCAGGCCTGTCAGGATCAAATCGAAGCGTACCGGAGCCGGCGGCTACCCGATAATGATATCCATAATACGAGATACCCCTGATATTTGCTGCTTTTTGGTATACTGCAATATTAAATATAGCATCGTTCGCCAATCCTGCCCGGATTTTCGGATCAAAGCGAAAACCCTCTCTGCGCAGCAGCGAAGCTCTGTAAAGCTTCCCCCAGGCATAGGGGAACGCTGCATCCACACTTTCTTCTTTCGGTTTAGATAAAGTTCGAAGAATCATGAATTCTTTTCCGTCCCCATTATGAAAGATGAACGGCTTCATGAAAAAGTGACAAGTCGATTGCCGATCCTCTTTTTCTCGAAAAAAACCGCTGGTTTGAATGAGGTCTACTTCTTCTTCTGTTGTTTCTTCCATCATGCGTTCAAAATAATCCAGTTCGAGCCAGTCGTCTGAATCAACAAACGCAATCCAATCCCCGGAGGCTATAGCAAGTCCATCATTCCACGCGGCAGAAAGTCCACCGTTCTGTTTATGAACCACTCGGATACGACTATCTTTCTCTGCATATTCGTCACAGATCGCGCCGCATCTGTCCGGCGACCCATCGTCCACCAGAATGATTTCCATATTTTTATATGTCTGATGGACAATACTTTCGAGACACTCACAAAGGTATTTTTCAACTTTATAAATGGCGACGATGATAGAGACTGTATCCATTTTACTAATCCACCTTTTCACCCTAACGTTGTTCCCACTTGTGTTTTTCCACTTCTTCTATTGAACGTTATTATTTTCGAATCAGGAACATTTCTTTATGTGCCAGGTAGTATTCTTTCATGCTTTGGTTCTGATTCCGGAATCCGAGATGACCTGCCACCACATTCTCCGAAACCATCAATGGTCGAGATGCCGTGCAGCAAAACCGGCAAAGATGTCGTTCATCCATCCCCAAATTTCGTATCTTAGAAACCGGATAATATAGCATGGATTGCCATAACTCACGTTCAAAAAGAATTGCTCCTATACTGAATTGGATTGCGCACGGCCTCTCTTCCAACGGTTCGCCTGAAAACCGTGCGTTCATTTCGTCGATGGTGGGGACTTCGCCGCCTTCCCCCCAAAAATATCTTGCAATCTGTGGGCTTGTCTCGATAGGCGCGTCATCTGCCCTGCGATACTTAGGCGTTCCAAATTTCCGAGTAAAAGAATCCACCAAATTGAGCTTTCTTAATATACGCACATTACAATAACCGTTTATCGGAAGAAGAGGCGCCAGAACCCCTGGCTCATAATCCCCTTGCTGGGCATGCAGATATGCCCGGAGCATGTTGTCAAAGTAGTTTTGTGTAATAAAAATGTCCTCGTCCAGCTTAAAGATAAATCGTGCTTTGGGATGCAGATGAATAGCAATATTCTGAATTAAGCTGACATTATTTGACCGGGTCCGCAGATAGGACCATTGATTTTCCTTGCATAACGTATCGATTGTTTCCGAGTAAATCCCGGATGTCAAAACGCATACATCCATATCCTTCGGTGCAAATTTCTCTATTCTGCCAAAGACGGCAGGATATAGGTATTCCTTATAGCCGGCCAGGATAATGCACAGCTTTTCCTGGCCTTTGGATCGGTTTTCGAACGCATAGCGCCCATGAAGCCGATGCCGTCTTAATACTTTCTGCTGCCAAAGCAATCCCTGATTATAGAGCTTTGAACTCTTGATTTTCGTCTTTATCTGCTGCGTGTTCATCTCTCTTGCTCCTTCTTGAATTCGCTTTGCCGCCGGAATGTTTTGACCGCCTGCTCAGCCAGCTGCATGGGGCAATGTTCTGCTGCGTCCTTTTTCGGGCTCCATGATTGTTTTCATATCAGGCCTTCGGAAATATTTTCCGGCAAATAAAACGGCCGCCTTTGACAAGCCAGTTCTGCTTTTCCATGAACAGTACCGGCAGTTCCTTATAGGAAATCTTTTGCTTTTCGTTCCATACATCCAGCATAAATTCGCCGAAATACGCTGCCGCCCGTGCCTCCATGGGCGTATATCCCGTCACATCCAGCTGCTTGTCCACTTCCAGCAGAATTGAAAACAGCCATTCGCAGTACTGATCGAAGATTTCCCGCTTCATGATGAACATATTGAACATATGCGCCGATTTGCGGTGCATGACGGTTTCAAACGCCTGCGCATACGCAGGCGCTTTTTCGCGGATGATCGCCTGAAGCGTAAGCAGATCTTTTTCAAAGGTATAGGGCAAATGCACGTAATGGGACCAAAGGGTTTCAATGTAATACTTTCTGCGTTTGGGCAGCACCATGTCTTGATCGGCCAGAATATTCTCTAATTCCGGACCGCTGAGGATACACTCAAAAGGATCATGCCCTATTCTGGCCCAATACGGCTTTACAGTAAAATGCCGCCTGTAATGCACGAGGCCAATATAATCTGCGTCCAGGTTCTTCCATGCCCAATAAATCCCCGTTAATTCGCACAGGGTCGCATTGCGGGCGCTGATATTTTCGCAGGTGTCGTCTCCCGGATATCCAATGTCCGGTTTCCCAGCGTGGCCAACATGCAGGGGATAATAGATCGGATCCTCCGGCATGCGGTAGGGCTTATGCGTTGCGACGATCACCTGAATTTTCTTTTTTTCCTGCACGTTAACTTCACGCTCTCTTCTTTTTCCTTTCCAGCAGCGCAGCCGGCCTGAACAATAACTTATCAATACCGATTCGCGCACATAAAACCGAAATAACCAGCGGAACCGTCGTACTGAGGGCAACGTTGAGCAGAACGCTCATAACGGCATGGTCGAACCCAAGCCGTTTGAACACCACCCGGAACATTGCCGTGAGAAAACAGTGAATCAAATAAATCTCCAGGCTGTGCTTTCCCAGCAGGCGGAGAACGCGGTTTTCGGAAAGCAGCCGCGCCTTCTGGGACAGCCGCCAAAGCAGCAGCACGGTGCCAAGGGCAATCAGGGTATTCACAATCGGCCGTTGATGATAACAGAGCGCCTTGGCCTGCTCTGTGTAGGGTTCGCCGTTCCAGAAAATGACAAACAACGCCATCGTCCCGCAAAGCCCGGCCACCCAGATCATGCGCCGTTTGTCCAGCTGAGGCAACAGAAGCGTGAGGTTCATGCCCAGGTAAAAGAAGAAAGCATTATGGCACAGGCGTGAGATGTCGAACCACGGCACGGAAACAAAACCGCTCACACACGATACGAGGAGCAGCAAGCCAGCTGTCATGATTCGGGGAGAGGTTCGAATCCTGCCGACCGAAAAAAGCAGATAGTAGATCATCAGGTCGTACAGATACCAATACAGGTCAATCGGTTTACACCCGATCAACAGAAGGTCTGAAAACGAAACTTCCTGATTTGTCCATCTGCCAAAGAAAATTTTGACCAAACCATAAACCAGGCTGAATGTGATATAATTCAGCAGAAAGTTTATGATCTGACGTTTCATTCTGTCCTGCCTGATATGCCCGTTCTCATCAAAATACGCTTTCCGGAACACAAATCCGCTGATCGTCAGGAACAGCGGCATATGGAAGGCATAGATAACATTGAATATGCGATACAGCAGCGTGGATGCTTCAGGATATGCGCCGGCATCCAGATACCCGTTCACGACATGCCCCAG
This sequence comes from uncultured Clostridia bacterium, assembly GCA_947624575.1. Classification (GTDB taxonomy): domain Bacteria; phylum Bacillota; class Clostridia; order Oscillospirales; family Ruminococcaceae; genus CANQKG01. Next base: position 2,208 of record CANQKY010000031.1, on the reverse strand, counting down.
CACGACGCACAGCGCTGCAAACCCTTTAAGAGCATCAATATATCCTATTCTTCGAGTACCCCCCCCCGCTAATTTTTTAGAGACGGGTGGAAACTGATCTGTCTGCATCGCTTATTCTCTGCTTCCTCCTGTGCCATTCCCACGCATGCCGGACAATTGTTTCAATGTCCGCATACTTGGGTTCCCAGCCCAGCACTTTCTTCGCCTTCTCGCTGCTCCCCACCAGCGCCGCAGGGTCCCCCGCGCGCCGGTCCGTCAGCGTCACCGTAAAGTCTTTTCCTGTCACCTTCCGGACCGCCTGGATCACTTCCAGCACGCTGGTGCCTTTTTCGTTCCCCAGGTTGAAAAAGTCCGTCTCCCCGCCCTTTTCCAAATACTTCAGTGCCAGCACGTGCGCGCTGGCCAGGTCCTCCACATGGATGTAGTCCCGGATGCAGCCCCCGTCCCGCGTGGGATAGTCCGTCCCGAATACCTTCACGTCCGGCCGCTTCCCGCTCGCCGCGTCCAGCACCAGCGGGATCAAGTGCGTCTCCGGGGTGTGATCTTCCCCGATCTCTCCCTCCGGGGCAGCCCCCGCCGCGTTGAAGTACCGCAGCGCGACCGCCTTCAGGCCGTAGGCTACGCTGTAATCCTTGAAGATCCGCTCCACCATCAGTTTGGTCGCTCCGTACGGGTTTATGGGTCTCTGCGGCATATCCTCCGTGATAGGTACCTTCTCCGGCTCCCCGTAGGTCGCGCAGGTGGAGGAAAAGATGATCTTGTCGCAGTCATGCTTGCGCATCGCATGCAGCAGGTTCAGCGTACAGGCCACGTTGTTGAAGTAATACTTCTCGGGGTCTGTCACCGATTCACCCACGTAGGCGTACGCAGCGAAGTGCATCACCGCCTCGATGGGATATTTTTCAAACACGGCCTCGATTTCATCCGGGTTTTTCAGGTCGCCCTTCACGAACGTGCCCCACTTCACCGCCTCCCGGTGGCCGTAGACCAGGTTGTCGAACACGACTGTCTCATATCCCATGCGGGACAGCATCTTGTTTACGTGGGAGCCGATGTACCCCGCGCCCCCGCAGACCAATATCGCCATGGCTGTTCCAACCTCTCTGTTGTTTTCTCTTGCCCTTGCTCTTTTTCCGATACTCTTACCCTTGCGCTTCTTCCGCCTGCCGGTGGTAGAGGGAAACGGTCCTTAGGTATTCCTCCGGGATACCCAGGTCGTACCGCTTTCCGTCCGTGCGGTAGGCCATCAACCCGTCCGTCTGGCAGATCTCCTGCAGAACGCTGGTCAGGCCGTACTCGCCCTTCTCACTCCGCTTCTCTTCCGCGATGTCTCGGCCCAGCAGTTCAAACACCTTCGGCGTCAGCACGTACTGACCGAACACGCAATAGTACCGTTCCGCTCCACGCTTGTCCTTGACACCCAGGTGCAGCTTGGTATAGTCCATCGTCGGCTTTTCCACCATGTCAGATACCTGCATCAGCCGCTCTTCCTCGTCCTGGAACCGGCCCGTAAGGATGCCATAGTGCATCACATGATCCAGTTCCACCTCGTCCAGCGACACCGTCGCCTGCCCGCTCTTCTCGAACGCGTCGATCAGCTGCGCCGAGCAGTTCTTCGCGTTGTCCGTGGAATAGATGTGATCCCCCAGCAGCATCAGTACCGGCTCCTCCCCGGCGAACTCCTTCGCCTGGTACACCGCATGCCCGAATCCCAGCTGCTCCTTCTGCTCGATATACGTGATCTTGCTCCCCAGCCGCTGGATCGTCACGTTGATCTCCCGCAGCGCCTTGGGCAGCTTCCGGTAATATTCAATGGTCAGGTCCCGCTTGAACAGCTTGTCAAACGCCTCCCGGTCCTCCGGGCTGATGATCAGGCCGATCTCCTCGATCCCCGCCTGCTCCAGCTCCTGCAGCAAAATCAGTAAAGCTGGTTTGGCGAACCCGTCCTTATCGACCACCGGAAACAACTCTTTCTTGACCACCTTCGTGGCCGGGAACATCCGCGTGCCGAACCCCGCCACCGGGATGATCGCCTTGCGCACGCTACGCTGCTCCCGAATGGTGAACACATACGCGTCCATCCCCCTGCTATTCAGGTAATCGCATAACGCCTGCTGCTTTTCCGCATCCGCACAGATCATCTGCACCGTGCCGTCCCCGTGGCTCCCCACGCCCTTGACCCCCAGAGACAGCGCCCGCACCTGCGGG